>JAEEOQ010000147.1 GCA_016284355.1 Lachnospiraceae bacterium | reverse complement strand
TTGAGTACTTCAGTGAGGACCCTTACCTTGCGGGAAAGATGGCATCTGCTTATATAAAGGCAATAGAGGGCGACGGCGTTGCCTCCTCTCTTAAGCATTATTCCTGCAACAATCAGGAAACAAACCGAATGACACAAAACAGTATGGTAGACGAGCGGGCTATGCACGAGATCTACCTTTCGGCTTTTGAAACAGCCGTAAAGGAAGCAAAGCCTTCTACCATTATGGCTTCATATAACAGAGTGGACGGGACGTACTCCTGTGCAAACCGCCACATGCTTATGGACGTGCTTCGAGACAAATGGGGCTTTAACGGTCTTGTTATGAGCGACTGGGGCGCCACCATGGATATGGTAAAATGCATCAAAAACGGCCTTGACCTTGAGATGCCGGATTCAAACGGCGTACATGTGCGCTACCTTATAGATTCTGTTAAAGCAGGAGACATAACAGAAGAAGAAGTAGACCGCGCAGCCCTGAATGTTATAAACCTTGGCCTTAAGGCTGAAAAAGACAGGGCAAAGGGCGCTACTGTAGACTATGATAAGCAGCATATTGAAGCCAGAGAAATAGAAGAAGAGTGCGCAGTGCTTCTTAAAAAGGGCGGAATCCTTCCTCTTAATAAAGACGCTATAGTACTTGTGGTAGGGGAACTTGCAGAGAATATGCGCTACCAGGGCTCAGGCTCAAGTCACATTACTACCATAGCGACTAAAAATGCCATTGATGCCCTTAAAGAAAACGGCGTAAGCGTCATATATACAAGGGGTTACGATAAGACTACAGAAAAATCAAATCAAAATTTAATAAACGAAACAATTGAGGCAGTTAGGGCGAATCCGGGGGTTCCTGTGCTGTTTTTTGGTGGCCTTACAGAGATTTCCGAAAGTGAGGGATACGACAGGACTCATATTGATATCCCTGCAAACCAGCTGACTCTTATAAATGAGATACTTAAAGAAACAGACGATATAGCCTTTATAGGCTTTGGCGGCTCTGCCTTCCTTATGCCTTTTGCAGACAAGGTAAGCGATATCCTTCTTATGCACCTTGGGGGTCAGGCTGTGGGCGAAGCCACCGCAAATATCCTTTGCGGCAAGGTAAATCCAAGCGGCAAGCTTTCAGAAACCTATCCTCTTTCTTTTGATGACGTACCAAACAGAGAGTGGGCCTGCGTAAAGACAGACGATATTCAGTACAGAGACAGTATTTTCGTAGGTTACAGGTATTACAGCACCTTTAGCAAAAAAGTGGCGTTCCCCTTTGGCTACGGCCTTTCTTACACTGAGTTTGCTTATAGCGACCTTAAGATAAAAGATGAGTACAGCATCTCCGTTAAGGTTAAAAATGTGGGCGACCTTTACGGCAAAGAGGTTGTGGAAGTATTTGTAAAGAACCCTGAAGGAAGTCTTATGCGGGCTGCAAAAGAGCTTCGGGGCTTTGCGAAGGTGGCACTTAACCCGGGCGAAGAAAAGGAAGTATGTGTTACCCTTAGCCCAAGGTCTTATGCAATTTATGACACGGCAAGACACGACTTTGTAAATATAGCGGGAGAATACGAGATACAGATCAGCGCAGGCTGCGAAGATGTTAAACTTAGCGAAAAGGTAAGTGTAAAGGGCGAAACCCTTGAAGTAAGCCACAAAGAACTATATCCGGATTATTTTAAACCTGGATTTAACATTTCAGAAGAATGCTTTGAAAAGCTTTACGGAAAGCCTCTTAGCCGGTTTGATGTAAAGAATAAAGGCGATTACACCATTTACGATTCCTTTGAGAGAGTCTGCGATGCTTCAGGGTATGGCAGAACCGTTAAAAAGATAGTAAGCAGGCTTATCGGCAAGCTTTATAAAGAAGCAGACGGAAACAATGCAGAGGCAAAGATGATCCACACCGCACTTTATGAAAGTCCTCTTGACAGCCTTGTGGGTACAAGCGGCGGCCTTCTTTCCGTGGGCTTTGTAAAATCCCTTGTATATGCGGCAAACGGCCGGGGCTTTAAGGCTTTCCTTAGTGTATTTACACCGACTAAGAAATATAAGGGATAGCATCTTGCGAAAAACCCTTCGTTACGATAAAATCATGTTAAGTTGAACTGTGGCTTTTTTTACCGGAAAGGAAGCTTAAGATCATGACCGACAACATTTTGTTTCTTAACTATTCGCCTATTGGCGATGTGATCACCATCATACTGTGTATTTTCTGTTTTATGCTCCACACCTCAAGTTACGCGGTGCGAGATAACAGGCTGATAAGGTTCAGACTGTGTATGGCTCTTGTGTTTGTGGCAACTCTTTGCAGCATCGGTTTTCACACGGCTATGGTGGGTTCTTTTACGATCCCTTTAGGCGCTGCATTTGTTATGCATTGTATAATGAACCTTTGCATGATCGGCGTGCTTCTTATTGTGTGCCTGTATTTGAGGGATCTTTGTATTACCGACCCGAAGCTAAGCACATTTCTTACCAACTGCCTTTGGACGGTGTATGCGGTTTATGTTGCATTTGAGATAACAAGCCAATATACTAAGATCGGTCTGTTTATTGAAGACGGAATGGTGCATCAGGACGTTGTAATAAATCCCTTTAACTTTGCGTATTACATCTATGCCCTCGTTATGTTTTTTATCGTGTTCTTTAATAAAAAGAGGCTTATTACCAGAATGAGGCAGTGCCTTATTAGCATAATAATCCTTGCCTATGGTGTGGTCATAGTGGAAGTATTTTACGATCAGCTTTCCTACACCGCATTTACGTTTTTTGTTCCCGTACTTGCGGCGCTGTATCTTTTCCACTATAATTCCTATGACCTTGATACAGGTACTCTTAACTTGAAGTCGCTTGTGGCCTACGTTTCCGAGGCGGGTAAAAACAAGCCCGGTGTTATGTACCTTGATATAGTAAATGTTCCTGCTGAGGCCAGAAAGCAGTACCAGCAGATTCTTTACCATTTTGGAGAGCGTTTCTTTAAGGCACCTACCACTTTCCGTATGGCTGACAACAAGATCGTTCTTTGCTATGAAAAATCAAAGAATCCGGATGATGAAAACCGTATCAAACAGATGCTTGAATCATTTAACGAGATCTACAACATCTGGAAGATAGATTATAAGGTTATTGCAATAAAAGACCTTACACCTGAATTTACGGGCGATACGCTGATCAATTTCCTTGAAGAAATTGACAGCCAGATGCAGTGGAATACCATAAAGCATGTTAACAATGTGGACATTGACAGATACAACAATCAGTGCGTTGTCCTTGAAGCTCTTAAAGATATTGCGGATAAGCGTGATCTTAACGATGAGCGCGTTAGGGTTTACTGCCAGCCTGTTTACAACACAAAGACCGGCGCATTTACCACCGCAGAAGCCTTGATGCGACTTGTACTTCCTGACCGCGGCATGATCTACCCCGATATCTTTATCCCGCTTGCGGAAAAAAATGATTATATACATGAGCTTACTAAAATAATCCTTAACAAGACATGCATCATGATAAATGAGCTGGTGCGTGAGGGCTTTGTGCTTGACCGCATTTCCGTAAATGTTTCTACAGGCGAGCTTAAGGCCACGAATTTCTGTGACGAAGTCATCTCCATTATTGAAGGGACCGGAGCCCCTATGGGTAAGGTTGCCATCGAGATCACGGAGTCTAGAAATGAAAATGATTATGATTACGCAAAGGATGCCATGATAAGGCTTAAAGACCGGGGAATCTACTTTTACCTTGACGATTTTGGTACCGGTTATTCCAATATGGAGCGCCTTGTAAATCTTCCTTTTGATGTGATAAAATTTGACAGGTCCATGACCATCCTCTCCGGCAAAAATGCTGAGAGTATGTACCTTGTTACCGCTCTTTCAAACATTTTCCATTATTCCGGCTATACCATTCTTTTTGAAGGTGTGGAGGACGATAATGACGAGCAAAGATGTGCTGAGATGAACGGTCTTTACTTACAGGGCTACAAGTATTCAAAGCCGATACCTATCGAGGATCTTAAAAAATTTCTTGCAAAAAATGAAATTGCAAAATAGATGAGTTTTCCGAAAAAGGGAGGACGCCGGCTCCTTCCTTTTCGGGACATAAATTAAGGAGGATATAATGAAAAAATACGAATTTTTGGGAGATAATGGTGATTTTAAGATGGAGTCACCCGGCAGCTACAGCTACCTTTACTTCCCTGTTGCAAATGATGCGGGAGTGCTTTCTTCCGTGACACCTACACTTGCGGGAGACATCAAGCAGAATCAAAATGCATTCCTTATGGAGCCTGTAAGCGCAGAAAACCTGCATGAAAGCAGAGTATCAAGAAACTTTTGGGTATATGATGGTAAACCATGGTCAGCTACCGGAGCATCGGCACCGCAGGAAGCGGAGCTTTTTTTTGACACGCCTGTTAAAACGTTTTTAAAGGCAGGAATGCTCTATCACACCATATCAAGAGAAGACCCTGAGCGCGGCCTTGCCTCTGAGATCACCTCATTTGCCCCTGCACACGAGCCTTTAGAGCTTATGAAGGTTGTGATAAAAAACATAAGCAGCAGCTCAAAGGAGATAAACGCCACAGCGGCTATCCCTATGTACGGCCGAAGCGCAGATAACATAAGAGACCACAGGCACGTAACAAGCCTTCTTCACAGAACCGAGGTAAGAAGCCGCGGCATCTGCATAAATCCTACTCTTACCTTTGATGAGAGAGGCCACAAAAAGGGCGAGATGACCTACGGCGTATTTGCCTGCGAGAAAGACGGCACGGCGCCTTGCCGCTTCTACCCTGTTACGGAAGAGTATATAGGCGAGGGCGGAAGTTTTACATGGCCTGAAAGCATTGTTAAGAACCTTCAGGGAACCTATAAGCAGGGAGATAAGATAGATGGCTACGAGACAGTCGGAGCCCTTGGCTTTGCTAAGAAAACTCTTGCTGCAGGTGAAAGCGTGACTTATATAGTTGGCATGGGCTTTGGAAGGTCTTTTGCGGAAATGGAAGAAGCTTTTGCTAAGTTTGATACGGAAGAAAAGCTTGAAAAGGCGCTTGCAGAAAGCAAAGAATACTGGCAGTCTCAGGTAAATGTGAAATATCACACAGGGGATGCGGACCTTGACAAGTGGATGTACTGGGTAAATCTTCAGCCTTCACTTCGCCGCATTTACGGCTGCTCATTCCTTCCGCACCACGACTACGGCAAGGGCGGAAGAGGCTGGCGTGACCTCTGGCAGGACTGCCTTGCTCTTCTTATGATGAACCCTGACGGCGTTCGCGAAATGCTTAAAGACAACTTTGGGGGCGTTCGTATGGACGGCAGCAACGCCACCATTATCGGTGTAAAGCAGGGCGAGTTTATCGCAGACAGAAACAACATTACCCGTGTCTGGATGGACCACGGGATGTGGCCTTTCCTTACCACAAAGCTTTACATAGATCAGAGCGGCGACCTTAAGTTTTTGCTTGAAGATAACGTGTATTTTAAAGATCCCCAGGTCCTTCGCGGCGAGGAAAAAGACACCTTATGGAGCGAAGAGCAGGGCAATAACCAGCTTACAGAAGGCGGAAATGTTTATAAGGGCAGCATTATCGAGCATATGCTGATCCAGCACCTTACCGCATTTTTCGATGTGGGAGAGCATGGACATATCAGGCTTCGCGGCGCTGACTGGAACGATGCCCTTGATATGGCAAAGGAGCGCGGCGAAAGCGTGGCATTTACAACTATTTACGGCGATAACCTTAGGGCTATGGCAGAGCTTTTGCTGGCGCTTAAAGCTAAAGAGGGAATATGCGGTATCGACGTGCCTTCTGAGCTCCTTTCACTTATTAAATTTGATGCGGCAGATCTTGGCGATATAGCTAAGATGCAGGGCGCCCTTAAGGCATACTGCGAGAGCGTGCGCCACACCGTATCAGACAAAAAGATCGCGGTAGATATTGAAGACCTTGCGGCAAGTCTTAAGGAAAAGGCTGCCTGGGTTAAGAAGCATATCCTTGAAAATGAGGTTGTAACCGACGGTAAGGGCAACGAGTGGATAAACGGCTATTATGACAACAGCGGCAGACAGGTTGAAGGAAATGACCGCATGATGCTTACGGGCCAGGTTTTTGCCATTATGAGCGGCACTGCTCCTGATGAGCTTGTTGGAAAGATCGCAAAGGCTGCAGATGCTTATCTTTATGACGGCGCGGTGGGTGGATACAGACTTAACACCAACTTTAATGAAATAAAGACGGATATGGGAAGAATGTTTGGCTTTGCTTACGGCACCAAGGAAAACGGTGCGGTATTTTCCCATATGACCACTATGTATGCAAACGCTCTGTACGCTAGGGGCTTTGCAAAGGAGGGCTACAAGGCTTTCTATACACTTGCTTCACACTGTCTTGACACGGAAAAGAGCAAGATCTACCCGGGAGTACCTGAATACATTGACCCTAAGGGCCGCGGGCTTTACCACTATCTTACAGGCGCTGCAAGCTGGCTTCTTATGACTGTGGTAACCGAGATGTTTGGCGTAAAGGGAACCCTTGGCGACCTTACATTTACACCAAAGCTTCTTGCCTGCCAGTTTGACGGCGAGGGCAAAGCTTCCGTAAGCCTTGATTTTGCGGGAAGACATATTAAGGTAATCTACGTAAATGCTGCAAAGGCAGAGTATGGCAGCTACAGCATTAAGAGTATCAGCATGGGCGGAAAGACCTATAACGGTGTTATACCTAGAGCAGATATTGTGGCTCTTGATGCTAAGGCTACACATGATATTGTAGTTAACCTGTAAAAATCTATTTAAAAATCCAATATTTAGTGTTATAATGAACTGTACTCCTTTTGGTGAGTACAGTTCATTTTCACATTTATAATTAAATATGGAGGAGTTCTTTGAGATGTTTGAAAAAATGTTTAAACTCAGTGAGAACAAGACTACGGTAAAGACCGAGATAATCGCCGGTCTTACCACATTTATGACGATGGCTTACATCATCGCCCTAAACCCTAACCTTCTTACAGGCTTTGGAGCGGAAGGCCAGGACCTTTGGAACGGCGTGTTCCTTGCAACCTGTATAGCTTCTGCTGTGGGCGGCATCAGCATGGCTTTCCTTGCAAATAAGCCTTTTGCTATGGCTCCGGGTATGGGACTTAACAGTTTCTTTGCCCTTGTAGTGGCAAATATCGCCTCTGCTGCCGGCATGACCTACCTTGCTTCATTCCAGGCTGCTCTTTGCATTATCCTTATTGAAGGCGTTGTTTTTGTCATCCTTTCTGTGCTTAATGTAAGAGAAAAGATAGTTGAGGCGATCCCGGGCGGCGTTCGCCACGCTATTTCCCCTGCTATCGGCCTTATGCTCCTTAATATCGGTCTTGGCTCAAATGCAGGTATTTACTCAGAAAAAGGCGGACCTTTCTTTGCTATGCGCGATTTCTTCGGTTCCCTTACTGCTTCTTACGCTAAAGAGGCTATGGGCAGCGGCTATGGCAAGATGGTTCTTACCGTTGCAACCATGTTCATCGGTTTCTTTGTGATTTACGCCCTTGTACATAGAGGCGTTAAGGCTGCCGTTCTTCTTGGTATGCTTTGCGCAAGTATCATTTACTGGGCTGGAGATGCCATTTTCTTTGGCGAGAACCCATTTGCGGCTCTTGGCAGCGCTTCATGGCTTCCGCCATTTTCAGATATGGCAAAGACCACTCTCTTTAAGTTTAATTTTGCAGGTTTTGCCCAGATCGGATGGTTTACCATCATCACACTTATCATCACATTCTGCATCATCGACATGTTTGATACCATCGGAACTTTCGTTGGTACTGCAAGCAGAGCAGGTATGCTTGATAAAGACGGCAAGATGCCACAGATGAAGGAAGCCCTTCTTTCAGATGCTATCGGTACTGTAGCAGGCGCCTGCACAGGTACTTCTACCGTTACCACTTTTGTTGAGTCTGCATCAGGTGTTGAGGCAGGCGGACGTACAGGTCTTACAGCCCTTACAACAGCCGTGCTTTTCCTTGCCTGCATGTTCATTTCACCGATCGCAGCCATCATTCCTGCAGCAGCAACATCATCAGCACTTATCTATGTTGGTGTTATCATGCTTTCAGGTCTTAAGAACATTGACTTTGCAGATATGAGCCAGCTCATCCCTGTAGCACTTATGCTCCTTGCCATGCCTATCTCAGGCTCCATCGGACATGCTATCGGAATCGGCCTCATCTCATACACCATTATAAAATTTGTATCAGGAAAGGCAAAGGACGTTTCACTCCTTACATGCTTCCTTTCACTGATCTTCTTACTTAAGTTCTTTATTGCATTTTAGTATTTAAAGGGCCGGAGGGGAAGGCACTTTTTGCCACCCTTTCGGCCCTGCTTTTCTTCGTTTTTCTATACCGACAACCGCTCATTTTCTCACAGATATCCCGTCGCTTTTTTTCATATGTGCGCGCTCCGCTAAAACTCGCCGCTCGTCGGGCACGTGGGGGAACGCTTCAAACCGAGGTTGCAGTTTATATTTTTTGCCAAATGAGAGGCTGTGGCAGTTGTTACTACGTGGTCATATCTCGCTTACGCGAGCTTCCATAAAACCATGCAAGGCAGCCTTCAAGCAAGCTTGAGCTGCCTTACCTGCTTTTATTCCGGGGCTTCGCACCTTATGACCACTTTTACCGTCACTTTAGCGTACTTAAAAAACCTCTTTCACCTTCCTCCCCTCCTCCCGGCTCAGACAGCGCTCCCGCGCGCACGGGAAAAGCTCCCGCAATATCTTAGAAAATGGCATTTGCCGGTAAATCCGAAAAACGAAGAAAACAGGGCCTCGTGGCAAAAAGATTTACCATGCGGCACTACACCACTTATCTATTTAGTTATTTTTACTGCGTGTCAACATGGTATATGATTAATTACAGTCTATAATAATTTTATTACGACCTAAACATAATCGATTACGGATGTACGTTGTGCATACTATTAAGATATATCTGCTTAATAACTAATTATCCGGGGAGGATCAGGATGTCAATGAATGTGTAACATCAGCGAAGCTGCTTGTCATTGATATCCTGATCATACCCGGATAT
>JAEEOQ010000146.1 GCA_016284355.1 Lachnospiraceae bacterium | reverse complement strand
GCATGGCCGAGTAGCCAAGTCTGGACGGGATAAACGCTGAAGGCATCTAAGCGTGAAGCCCACCTCAAGATAAGATATCCCATAACGTAAGTTAGTAAGACCCCTGAAAGACGATCAGGTTGATAGGCTGAAGGTGGAAGCACGGTGACGTGTGTAGCTGATCAGTACTAATAGGTCGAGGGCTTATTCAAAGATAATCGAGTTTGACTTTTCAATGTGTAGTTTTGAATGTACAATAAAAAATAAGAAGTGACTTGATATCAGTCACTTTTTGTTTTATAATATGTACGTTGTATTCCTTGATAGCTCAATGGTAGAGCACACGGCTGTTAACCGTGGTGTTGCAGGTTCGAGCCCTGCTCAGGGAGTTCTGGCTCCATGGTCAAGCGGTTAAGACATCGCCCTTTCACGGCGGTATCAGGGGTTCAAATCCCCTTGGAGTCATTTTTTTATGGACCTTTAGCTCAGTTGGTTAGAGCAACCGGCTCATAACCGGTCGGTCCTGGGTTCGAGTCCCCGAAGGTCCACTTTAAAGTTTGCCTGGAAGGGCAAATTTTTTTGTATTATAAAGTATGGCCCAGTGGCTCAGTTGGTTAGAGCGCCGCCCTGTCACGGCGGAGGTCAAGGGTTCAAGTCCCTTCTGGGTCGTTTGACATTTTATGTCTGCCGGCGTGGCGGAATAGGCAGACGCAAGGGACTTAAAATCCCTCGGGGGCAACCCCGTACCGGTTCAAGTCCGGTCGCCGGCAAAGGGATAAAAAAAGAGAGCAACATGAATGTTGTTCTCTTTTTTTATGCCATGCTGGCGCATGGCTTGAACCCGAGTTTCACTCGGGTTCGCATCGAATCACGTAAACTCAGCTTACGCTTCGTTAAGTGTTTCGATGTGGCTACGCACTAACCTCGAACTTCGTCTGCTGACTCGTTCTCACTAAGTGCTCATGCTCTTATCGAATCACATAAGTTCAGCTTCGCTTCACTAAGTGTTTCGATGTGGCTACGCACTAAGCTCGAACTTCGTCTGCTGACTTGTTCTCACTAAGTGCTCTGCTCAACTCCGGCCGCCGGAAGGAAGAGGTTGGGACTTGAACCCTATTTATTTTGTAGAATATGATAAATTGTGTTTAGCATGCTACGCACCTCAATTGGCTTTGCGATGTGACCATTCATTCCGGATTCAAGTGCATTGTCTACGTCTTCTTTGAAGGCGTTTGCTGTCATGGCGATGATTGGGATGCCGGAGAGCTTTGGATCCGGAAGGTTTCTTATGTAGTTTGCTGCTTTATAACCGTTCATATTTGGCATCTGGATATCCATAAGGATAAGATCGTAGGTTCCGGCAGGTTTGCTTTTTACCATATCAACGCAGTTAACTCCGTCTGATGCCCTGTCTACCTCAAAGCCAACATCAGCCAAGATTTCCATTGCTATTTCTGCATTAAGATCATTGTCTTCAGCAAGAAGTATATGTTTGCCATAGAAGAAATGCGAAAGATCTTCTATTGGCTCTGATATTGTAGCGCTTGGGGCTTCGCCGATCTTATGTGGCAAGGTTATGGTTACTGTGGTACCAACGCCTATTTCGCTTTCTATATCTATGGTTCCGTTCATAAGATCCACCAGCTTTTTAACAATGGAAAGACCAAGGCCTGTTCCTGAAATACTGGAGGTGGAGGTGGTTCTTTCTCGCTCGAAATCATCATATATATGAGGCAGGAAATCCTTTGAAATACCGATTCCTGTATCTTTTATGACGGTTTTAACAAGACAGGTACCGGGTTCATTGCCGGGGTATTCGGTTGTTGATATGAATATGGATCCTCCGGGAGCAGTGTATTTAACGGCATTACTCAAAATATTCATAAGGATCTCGGTTATATGTACCTGATCTAGAAACAGATAAGGGTGTTCTATTTTGTAATTTACGGAGATGCTAATATTCTTATCATGAGTTTCTCTTGTAAACATTGTTGTCCATTTTTCAAAGAATTCAGGACAGTATGTTAGCTGGGTATCTATAACATATTTTCCGCTTTCGATCCTTGCCATTTCAAGTACGTTATTTAATATGTCGAGAAGCTGGTAGCTGGTTGATTTTATCTTGTTTTGACAATCCTTTTGACGAGCCGGATTATCACTGTGCTTTTCGGCAAGCTCAGCAAAGCCGATTATGGCGTTAAGCGGAGTACGAATATCGTGGCTTACATTAAAGAGGAAGGTTGACTTTGCCCTGCTCGCAGCTTCTGCCTTATCAAGAGCTTCCTGGAGTTTTTGCTGTTCCTCTATTTCTTCTTTAACTGTACCTGTTACATCTCTTACAGCGATGATATAATTACCGGTCGAGCCGTTTTGACCATAGGTTATACTCATTTGTATATGGAGCAAAGGATAATCCTTGTATTGCTGCCTGAATCTCAGTGTAAATACTTTCTTCGTCTGCAGAACTTTTGAAAAATGTTCAAAGGAAAGTAACTCATGGACTCTTTCCCTGTCTTCAGGATATACGTAGGTATTTATATAGTAATCAAGACCGTTTTGGTAGTCGCCAAGTTTTTTGAACCCATTAAGTATACCGTTTGAGATCATATTTTTTTTGCCATTATGGTTTTGAATGAGCTTGATATTCTGGTTTTTACCGTCAACGATCCAAATGCTGAGACAGTCCATAGTAAGACCGTCCAGTATTGAAAGCTCCTCTTTTGTTTCGTCTACAAACAGAAGCTGAAGGCTTTCTTCAGTTATTTTTTCATAGGTCACTACGCTGTATCTTCTTCCGTCAGGTGTAAATTGATGGGCTCCGTTTGCATGCACTGTTATGGTTTCATTAAGATTTGGAACATATTCGTGAAATACAGCGTTAAAAGGAGCATCTTTCCCGGAAAAGTTTTTTACAACTTCCCAAAGTCGCTTCTCTTCATCATCTGGAATATTTACAAAAGGATCGGGACTATTGAGCCTGCCTACGAGTTCTTCGTGTGTTGTGCCATACATCTTGCAGAAAGCATCAGAGACAAGATAAGTCATAAAACGACCGTTATTAACATAATAAACGGCAAGAGGTATTGATGAATGTTCAAAAACATCCCTTACTTCTTTTGAGAATAATGGTTTGTCTTTTTTGTATTCATCTCCCATAGCAGGGCCTCCCAAAAAAAATCTTCGCAAGACAATAATACATATACGTGTTTAAAGGTAGACACATATGTATATATTTTTGCTCTTGCGAAGATTATATCATACTTATGCTAAATAATAAAGAATGATTAAAAAATAATACACAAAACGCTATGTTTACTATAAAATCATCTTTTTGGCAAGCTGTATTATCTCATCAGAAGTATCTCCCTTGATGAAATAGTAGTCAAGGACATTTCCGTCTGCTTTGAAAAAGGCTCCTAAGGAAACGATATCGCAAAAATATGCGTCTTTGGTGCCTGCTATCAATATGCCGAATTTATTTTTTACAAGAATAAGTCCGGCGTCTGCCTTTGGATCTGTGATCGATTTGGCAGACCCTTTAATATAGGTGCTATCAAAGGTCGACATATTTACGGCATGTACAGAATCATTTATGGTGTTTTTAAGGAAAAGATATGCATTTCCAGAAAGCAAAGCACGTGGCTCTCTTGGCCTTTCTGCTACGACCTCTCTTCCTGACTTATCTTTAAAGGTTATGGCTCCTGTGGTTCTGTCTACTGTAAGACCTAAGGAGTTTGTCACCATATCTATCTGCCTGCCGTTATCGCGGTATTTAAAGCCTTTGTACATATCAGGTCCGTCTTTTACAGGAGGCATCTTAGAAAATGTTACTCTTACCGCATTCTCGGCTACAGGTCTTATTCTTGTGTAGCCTGCAGCACTTGACAGATACAGTCCGTCTGATGCCTTATTAACCATCTTTACGGCTGTGCTGATTATGTTATGACCGGGGATCAGCAAAGCATCATCAGGGACTAAGCTGCCAAATTCAGCTTCCTTTGGAGAGGAAGATGTAACGGTCTGCTTTGCGAGCGGTTTTGCTATAACAGGCCTTTCCTGTTTTTTTGCAGTGCCCCTATCTTCAGATGAGAGCGTCTTTTCTTCAAGAATGCGGGCCCTTGTGGATTCGTTTTGGCTCTTTACGGCAGCCTTCTTTTCCTGTCTTTCTTTAATTACTTCTTCATGGCTTGCTGACAGACTTTCTTTTAATTCCTGACGCTTTTTACCGCTTGGGACAGGAGCGCTTATAAGCTCTGTAAGGTCCTCTTTGTTTTCGCACATTATGCAAAGCTCGTGGAGGGCTCTTGTGGTGGCAACGTAAAGAAGCTTTGCGTGTCCGTTATCATTTGGATAATCTTTTTTTGTCGGGTTATATATAAGCACCGCATCAAACTCAAGACCTTTTGTAAGGGATACGGGAAGAACCATAACGCCTTTGCCAAAGGTAGCTGTCTCCGGGTTTGAATCAAGGAGCTCTATGTATTTGCTAAGAAGCTCTGCGGTTTCTATGGCTTCTTCTTCATCTCTGCATATTACTGCGATGGAGTTTTTGCCATCTGCCTGCCAGTTCTTTATTACTTTTGCGCTTTCCTCTGCCATATCCGCTGTTTCAATTATCTGAGGCTTATTTCCGTGTCTTATTATAGGCTTTGTGGGGTAAACCTCAAAGTCGCCGTGATCAAGTATCTGCGTTGCAAATTCGCTGATCTCAACCGTATTTCTGTAGCTTTTTAATAGCGTACAGAAACTGTCTCCCTCATTTTTAAGAAGAAGGTTTGCAAGCTCGTTCCAGTTGTTAAGACCATAGCCAAAGCGGATATTCTGAGAAATATCGCCCATTACCGTATATGTACAGCCCTTTATACAAAGGTCAAGGGAAAGATAGGCCATCATTCCGTAGTCCTGGGCCTCATCGATTATGATGTGGTGAGCTTCGCTTATCTCTTCTTCTTCCTTGAGTTTTTTATAAATGACTGAAAGCGCTGCAAGGTCATATACATCAAAAAGAGAAGATGGGCTTTGAACCCTCATGCCTTCTGTGCGCATATGCTTTATGAAATCTGCGTATATGTCAAATACGCTGTCTTTTATAATGTATTTGTTAAAATAATTCTTATAATATTTGCGGATAGCTTTCTGCTCTTTATCGGTGTATTTTATACCTTTTCCAAGGAGCTCATTTTCAAGCCTAGCGGAAAGCTTCTCATTTAACATGAGGATCTTTTGCTTTGCTGACAGAGTCTTTGTATTTTCAAGGTACTCAGTTATTTCAAGAGCATCCATAAGAAGGATCGGTTCTCTTGCTTTATCGCCAAGTTCTTCTCGTTTATCGATTATAAATGCTTTATCGTCCTTTAATCCCTCCACAAACTGATCAGGGTATAGGTAAATGTCGGTGGCGCCAATGGTGTCTGATTCAAGCTTTGCACAGTATTTAAGGAGGGATGCATGCCAGCCTGAAGTACCTTTAACCGCTGAAGATACCGACATGGCATCCATGCTTTTTATCTTATATTTATTATCGTCCCACTCTTCGTATAGAAGCCTTACAAAAAGCTCTTCCATAGTCATCTGGCGGACACCGGTTACGTCAAGGTCGGGAAGCACACCGGTTATGTAGTTAAGGAGCATCCTGTTGCTTCCGATAATGTAGAAATCATCAGGTTTTATGCGGCTTTCATAATTGTACAGAATATATGAGATCCTGTGCATCGCTACCGTGGTCTTTCCGGAGCCTGCAGCTCCCTGCACGATCACGTTGTGATATGGGGTCTTTCTTATTATGTCATTCTGCTCTTTTTGAATTGTGGCGATTATCTCACCAAGGACCGCTTCCTTATTTTTTCCAAGATATTTGGTAAGGAGTTCGTCGTTAGAGACTACGTCGGTGTCGAAGTAGTCGAGAAGTTTTCCGTCTTCTATTTCGAAGGTACGTTTTAGTGAAAGGTCTATTGATATCTCTTTGTCATCAGGCGCTGTGTAGTTTACCTTGCCAAGCCCGTTTTCATAATATGCGTTTGCAATGGGTGCTCGCCAATCTGCTACCATCGGTGTGGTGGGGGTGTCGTAAATGCCGCCCTTGCCGATATACAGCGATTCTTTTTTGCCGCTTCCCTCATCTGTAAAGATGATACGTCCGAAATACGGCTTTTTTCGCGCCCTCATGTTTTTCTCATAGGAACGCTTGTCGGCTTCCTGAAGTACGATGGTGTTGTTAAGGATAGTCCAGACTTCGGTGTCGCCGTCATGATAGGATTCTGAGAGCTTTTCGATGGTGTCTGCCTGATCGTCTATCTGAAGCTTTAATTTCTCGCAGTTCTTATAGATGGTCTTTTTTACACCTTCAAGATGCTTCTCTTCATAGTCCCTGTCAGTACTGAAATCATTCATTGTGTTTTACACCTCGATTTCTATATTTTACTTGGGGGAAATAATTAGTGGGGAATATTAATTTTACTAGACATGAGGGCGGTTGTCAACTGTTTTGAGCGCTGAAGGACTAAGTGACGTGGCCTTTTTGCGTTGACGCTGTAAATATTGTTGACGCAGATACGGAAATATCGTATTATTATTTCGGATAAATCGTATTGTTATATGGAATAGAAAAGGAGATGCTTTTTATGACGGAAGTAACCCCAAATGAAAATATAAAGTATATTGTAGCTTCTAATATTCGTTTCTTTCTTGAGAAAAAAAAGAAGACCAGGAAAGAACTTTGTGAGGATCTGGGGATCAAATATACTACTTTTTGCGACTGGATCAATGGAAACAGTACGCCAAGACTTGAAAACCTTGAAACTATGAGCACTTACTTTGATATTTCCATAAGTGATTTTTTTATAGAAACAGAAAAACGGAGTCAAATAGAAGAGCGGCTTTCCGAATATGAAAGGAGATTTACGATGCTTGATATCAGTCTTTTGGATAAAATGGATGAAAAGCAGGTTAAAGAGCTGTTAAAAAGAGGCTTTACTTTTAAACATAGATCATTTGATGAATATGTGGCTTTAAATGGCGGAAAGCTTGTTCCTTCGAAAGAAATTGACATGGGAGAACCTGTGGGGGATGAGATATGGTAGAGCAGGGAGATGTGGTTAAGGTAAACGGAGTGGAACTGCCGCTTTTAGTAGTCAGCGGTAATGCTTATAACAAATCGGGAGCAGCCATTCTTTGCCCGGTTGTAAAAAATGCATCTGAGGCAACGTTAAAAGTATTTGTAGAAAATGAACAGATTTCGGGTTATGCTCTTTGCGATAACATAAGACATCTGGATATTGCTAAAAGAGGTTATTCAGGTAAGGGACATATTCCGCTGACTAAGATGATATTGATTCTGGATATGATTCAGTCTCTTTTTGATTATGTTTGATCAAGATATTAATTATTTATATAAAGGGGGATCTTTATGTTTACTTTAGAAAACAGTTTAAATGAAGTTTTGGCAGATGATTTTGTAGCAAAACACCTTAGCTTTTTGTTTCCTGAGGAGTTTGTAAATGTTGCTCCAAAGGATCTTTGGGATATGCCTGTAAAAGAGCTTAAAAGCAGGCTTTCAATGCCATGGGGCGTGCCTTATCTGTCAGAGGAGCTTATCAGGTCTGCAAATCTTGTTCATGAATTTGCAGAGTCTGATTCCTATGAATTTGTAAAATTATGGAGCAGTGAAACGCCTAAGGGGTATTTCCCTGTCTCTGACGGGACAAAGGACAGTGTGTGCCTTATAAAATATAACGATACATTTAAGGCAGGAAAAAAGCTTGCTCTTGTGGTTCCCGGCGGAGCTTATATAAACGTGGCAATAGGAAGTGAAGGAGCCGAAACTGCCGGTGCTTTGGTTAAAGCCGGCTATGCTGTTGCAATACTTAATTACAGAGTTGCACCTAACAGGTACCCTGAGCCTCAAAAAGATCTGGCGCTTGCAATCAAGACTATGAGATTTTTGGGAAAGCAGCATGGATGCGAGGATGACCTTCTTGTGATCGGGTATTCTGCAGGCGGGCACCTTGTGGCTTCGGAAAGCTGCTATACAAATGAGATAGACAAAGCACTCCTTGAAGATCTTAAAAACAGTCAAAAGGATGTTTTTGATAAGATTGGTTCGTTCTCTGCAAAAGCAGATAAGGTATGTCTTAGCTACCCTGTAATTAACTGCATTTTTGAGCATCATAATGACAGTTTTGTAAATCTTACAGGCGGAGATGAGTCCTTAAGAGATAAGATGTCTATAGATCTTCATGTTACATCTGAATATCCAAAGACCTTTGTATGGGCATGTGATGATGACGATCTGGTTCCTCCAAGCAATGCATGGCGCATGTACGAGGCCCTTAAGGCAGCAGGTGTAGAGGCTAAACTTGGCAGGTATCCTGCAGGCGGTCATGGCTGCGCAGTAGGTACAGGCACATCTGCCGAGGGCTGGGTAGATGAGATGCTTAAATTTTTTGAAAAATAATTTTAACTGAATGCAACCTGCACTATTTTTTTCCTTCTTATATAGTGTAACCGGTTAAGTAGTTAAAGGAGCATGGCTTTGATGGAAGATAGCAAGATCATTGAGCTGTACTTTGAAAGGGACGAGCGTGCCATTGCGCAGACCGCCGAAAAGTACGGTAAAAAACTTAACATGATAGCGTACAATGTGACAAGAAATTATGAGGATGCGGAGGAGTGCGTTAACGATACTTATAACGCTGCGTGGAATTCCATACCTCCCGAAAGACCTTTACATTTCTTTGCTTACATTGCAAAAATAGCTCGAAATCTTGCTCTTGATATTTACGACAAAGCTCATGCGGCAAAAAGGAGTGCGGACGTAGTGGAACTTACAGATGAGCTTATTAACTGTATTTCAGGTACAGACGAGTTTGAAAAAAGGTCTGACTGTGCTGCAATTACTGAGGTTATCAACAGGTTTCTTGCAGGGAGCGCCGCCGATATGCGAAAGGTCTTTGTAAGAAGATATTTTTACATGGACTCGGTAAAAGATATCGCAAAGGGGTATTCCATGAGCGAGAGCAAGGTTAAGTCCATCCTATTCAGGATGAGGGCGGGCCTTGCAAAGGAACTAAAGGAGGCGCAGATATGGATGTAAAAGAAAAGACTGTCCATGAGGCTATCTCCGGTATAGACGATAAGTATATCGAAGAGGCAGCAGATATGGGAAGTGGGAACGGGAAAGAAAAGTTTAGATTTACAAGACGTACCGCTGTGTATTTTGCATCTGTGGCAGCCAGCCTTGCGCTCATTATTCTCGGTGGAAACGCCCTTAGAATGTCTAGAGTAAATGTTCCTATAATGCAATCTGAAAATGCAGCCATCATTGAGCAGTCATTAGATGACAGGGACTTAAACGCTGTGGCCTCATCTGCAGAAGAAACGGTTGAAGGAGCTGTGCCTGAAGCAACAAATGAATCGTTTCCGGCAGTGACAGAAGAATCAGCACCTGAAAGTACAAAGCAGTCAGGTTCTGTGGAAGCCGCAAGAACAGAAGAAGACCGGATAGAAGCGGCAGAGGGCGGAATATGCATTCCTGCAGCGGGGTTTGCTATGACCGAGGATCTGCCTGAAGGTGACGAGGAAAGGCATTCTTACAAGGTTATCCTTTACGGCTTTTTTGACGAAAGTGAGATCAAAGAAGGCGTGGCAGGCTATTATGAAAACGGCTACGGTGAGCTTAGCATGTGCACCTCCTATGAGGAAATGCTTTCGGGGGAGGCTGAAAGACTTGTCGACCTCGGGTTTGATGCTTCTGTTTACGTGGCTTGCGGCCCTGATTTTTCTGAATACGGACTTACGGTAATGCTTACCGCCAAGGAAGCAAAGAACTTCCCATGCAGCGAAAAATACGGTTATATTTTTAGGCTAAACGAATGATCAAAGTTTAATACGAAAGAAGGACATAGTTATGAGACATGAAAAGAAAAAAATGTTTAAAAGAACGGCAGCATTTATGCTTGCGCTTATGATGATAATTTCTGTTTTTGCAGGATGCGGACAAAAGAGTAAAGAAGTAACTCCGGCGCCTGTAAATGATGATGAGAAGATTACGACACGCCCTGTAAAAGATGACCCGGAAAAGGGAACAGGAGATGACATGGTACATCTTTTTAAAACAGTAACAACTCTTAGCGGAAATGAATACGTGGCTACTGCAGATGCTCTTAAGACTTTTTCATATGACTTTTTTAAACAGACTGTAAGTGATGAAAACCCTGTTGTTTCGCCGCTTTCGGCGTATCTTGCGCTTGCTATGGCGGGAGCCGGGGCAGATGGAGATACTAAAGAGGAATTTGACAAGATATTTGGAAAAGATTTTCTTTCCGTAGCAAAATATCTTTATGAGACTTATAATGTAAATACAGACAATCTTAAAGTCAGCACCGCAAATGCGGCATGGTTAAGCAACAAGATAAAGACTGAAAAAGACTGGAAAGATGCCCTTAATAAATATTTTAAGGCAGAGGTAAGTGAAGAAAATCTTACAAAAGCTAAGGTAGTTAAAGACATCAATAAATGGGTAAATAAGAATACTAACGGCCTCATTGAAAAGATGGTAGAGGAACCTTTTACCGATTTTGTAAGATTTGTGCTTTTTAATGCCATTTACTTTAAGGGTCAGTGGGTAAATGAATTTGACGAGGCGGGAACCTACGAGCAGGAATTTAAAAAGGACGGCAAAGTCAGCTATGTTGACATGATGCATCTATACGGAGAGACATTCTCTTATATATCAAACGATGACTGCACCGGCGCCATACTTCCGTATAAAGACGGAGACCTTGCAATGATCGCACTTAAGCCAAATGCAGGTACATCTGCAAGAGACCTTCTAAGTAAGGTTGACTCTGCGTATATCAATGAGATTCTTACAAACAGAAGGTTTGAGACCCTTAATCTTGCTCTTCCTAAGTTTGAGCTTGGTTTTGAAAGAGTACTAAACGATGACCTTAGGGCAGTTGGCTTTGACAAGATCTTTACAGGAGCAGCTGATTTTTCAAAAGCTTCAGAAGACGAAGATTTTTATATAAGTCTTGTAAAACAGAAAGCAAAGATAATAGTAGACGAGAAGGGAACAGAGGCAGCAGCCGTAACAGAAGTCATAATGGAATGCACATCGGCAGCTCCTGCTACTGAACCTATCGAAATGTTCTTTGACGAGCCGTTCGTTTACATGATCATAGACACAGACAATCAGGTTCCACTCTTTATGGGAATCCTTGATGATCCAAATGCAGCAAAATAAATTACATATGTACCAGGTACCTGTGTAAAAAAATGAGGACAAGACTATGGGTAATAAAAAAGGCTACTATTCCACAAAAGATATGTGCAACATTTTTGAAGTGGGGCGTGAGACATTAAGGCATTATGAAAATGTAGGCCTTTTGCACCCGAATATAAACCCTGAAAATGGGTATCGCGAGTATGGATATTGGGATGTTGGTGCTATGATCGACATTTTGAAGTATCGCTCCGGAGACTATTCTCTTAAGGAAATCAAAGAGAATATATTTAATCTTGATTATCCGCAGATAGTGGAATCCATGCACATGCAAAAAGACTATTATCATGACAGGATAAAACACTACAAAATGCTGGAAAAGAAGTATGACCAGGACCTCAAATATTTTGCACTTGTAAAAGATGGTTTTTCAAAGATTGTTGATATAGACATTAGAGACCTTGTTTTTGTACCGTATTTCAACTATCCGAGTGAAGAGGAGAAAAAGGAGGTAAGAAAAGTATTCAGACAGTCTGAATTCTTTGTTACAGCCTGGATAACAGATGAAAATGATTCACCTGATGATCCGCTTTCAGGCGTTGGTTTTGCAACGGAAAAGGAATTTGCGCAGTACCTAAAGCTTGGAATCGGAAAAGAAATAGGCGGCGGAAAGGGAATCGGGGCAATTCTTGATATAAAGGGAAGAGACCCTATCTGCGGTGCTTCGTTTAACGATTTTAATAGACAGGCATTTGCATATAACAAAAATGCGTCAAAAGAGACCTACGCGATTCTTATGACCAGGTTTTATGACAGCGCTAAAGTTTATCATCAATATGTTTTTGCATACAAGAAAATATAAAGAGAAAAAGACGTTTCGCTAATGAAACGTCTTTTTCTGTGTGTTAAAAATGGTTTGTTTAAGTGGATAACAATATATACTACTCGAAAAATTCGATGTTGGCTATAAGGATTTTAGCTACTGACTTGAGAGCATCTGCT
>JAEEOQ010000145.1 GCA_016284355.1 Lachnospiraceae bacterium | reverse complement strand
AGAGAAAAAGTTCCATGCCTTGCATATTCTCCTTCAATGGCAGAAACCGGAAGCCTTCCTGAAGAAGACACATTTGCAGTGATCGGCGCTACTATAGCCGAGAACTTTGCTGTAAATATGCCTGAAGGCACAATCGGACATTCAATACTTAGCAGTTTAAAGTAGATTTAGGCAAAAAAAAGCCATCGCGCGATGGCTTTTTTTACATATGTACCAGGTACCTGTGTAAATTTTTTACACAGGTACCTGGTACATATGTTATTTTGAAGGAAGGAAATAAGTTGTTGTGTCTCCTTCGACTATAGCAAGAAGTTCTCCATTTGCCCTAACGCCGCCGATAGAGGTGTCCACATGTCCTGCCTCGCAGATCTTTGTAAAGGAGCTGTCTATAAGATAAACAGTATCTCCCTCTACTACAAAGGCTTTCCCATTTACAAATGCGCTGGCATCGTCAAACATCTTTACGATATTGCCCTCTGTGTCACAGTATCCCCACTTGCCGTCTTTGCTGCAAAGCCAGTAGGCTTCCTCGCTCATAGCAAGGTGATCAAAGATTTTGTAGGTAAAGTCGCCGCCCGCAAGATCTGCAAGGACGTACTTATCACCTACGGTGAATACTATTTTCGAACCATAGTTGTAATGATAGTTGCCGTCGTAATAGTAGCCTAAAAGTCTGTTTTCCCAGTTCTCGTCGTAGCCGTAGTAACTATTTACACTTCTGCTCATACCATCAACAGTATCCATCTCATAAATAAGCATTTCACCTTCAACGCTCATAGACCAGGGATCTATAGCTGCCAAGAGTTTTCCTGTTTCATCACGAAGGTACGTGCCCTCTATGTGCTGTCCTGCTGTAACAAAATAACCTCTGTTTAAGGTGCTCAGGGCATATTCAACTTCATCTCCACCGCCGGCACCTGCAGGCCCTCTGCTTGATTCATGAACAGCTTTGCTTTCTTCCGGATCCATAAATATTGATGAATCGTCCTCGTTAATGCCGTCTGCATCCACCCATGTCACGCTGCCGTCAGTGCCCACAAATCCGAAATCATACGGTGTTACTCCGGCATAAATTGCGTCTCTGACGTAATATGTTTGTTTTGCATTACCTGTTACTATAGACTTACCGTTAAAGAAACCTTTCGCGGTATCGTTTATTGCATCATCCCAGGTTACCGGGCCCGACTCAATGCGGTTTAACTGATTTCCGCTATAATTATAAAATGTATATATGGTACCGTAGTCATCAAACTCGTCGCCATCGTCCACAAGATACCATTCTGTGGTAACATATCCGTCTTTAGATGTGGAAATATCGCCACTTACTGAGTTCACAAGAGTACCCTGAGGGTCAAAGATAAATGACATATTTTCCTTTTTCATTACAAAGTATCCGCTAAGGCTAGGTGACTTGAAATTGTCATATTCGCAAGGAACAATGAGGTTTCCAGCATAATCTGCCATGCCCCAAAGATCGCCCCTCTTTACAGGAATGAGGCCTGCGTATGCAAATCCGGTGCTGTCATAACCTGAAGTTTCAACAGGAGTAAGATATTCTGCTGCAAGTTCCTCGTTTCCTGAATCGTTTCCGCCTTCAGGACTAGGAGGAACGTCCTCTCCGCCCTCATTTCCGGTGGTGTCAGCGCTTAATGCAGCCTCAGTACGAACTCCGTTTGCATCAGTTACGACATAAAGCTCATCGCCTGCATTTACAAGGACTTCGGCGCCTGCTATCTTTCCGTTTGCATCAAGGGGAGTAACCGCAACCACGCCCTCGGTAACGCTTACGCGGGACCTGATATCGCCCGGCGTATTATTTACAATCTCAACCTCAAAAATCGTTCCTCTTACTGCCATTACTGCATTTGGAGTGTTAACCTCGTAAGTGGCATTTTCGCTGAGTTTGTTCTTAATAGTGTTTAAAATAGTACCCTTAATAAGCTCGATCTTAGTTTTGGTATCAGGCTCTTTACCCGTGGCATTAAGCCTGATCTCTGTGCTTTCCATAAGAGCAATGTACTTGTCTTCATCAAGCTTTAGATAAAGGTTTGAGCTGCTTTCGGTGTAAGCCTTGTCCTCATTATACAAAGCCATGCCGTAAAAAGCATCCATCTTCCCGTCTTTGCTGCGTTCAACTGTAGCGCTGCCGCTAACTTCCTGAACTTTTATGGTCCTGTAAGATTTATCTTTACCCTTTAGCGCAAAGATAACCACCAAAACTGCAATAACCGCTACTGCGCAGACAGCCCCGATGATGGCCCCAAGCGGCAGTTTCTTCTTTTCTTCCATTCTTAAAACTCCTCCGTAAATTATTAGTGTTTTATCCCGTTAATAGTTTAACACTTTATCACGAAGAAGTCTATAGCTTTTTACTTATGTAAAAAAAGAAAACCGTCGCTGTTCGCGACGGATTCTTTTAAAAGACTTTTTATTTGGTTATTATAGAAATTAGCGTATCAATTACGGAGATCACAAATGGTCTCTTGTGCTCCTTAAAGAAGGAGTCGCAGTAATCAAAACGTTCTGCCCTGTACCAATCAGGAACTGCCAATGTGTCATAGTAGGAATTGATTGAATTAGTTAACATATTACGCACCCCTTTCAAATTGTTTGTAAATTGTTTTCTTGTTATGCTTACATTATATCACTAAGAATTGGTATTGGAATGTAATATTGCTATGAAAAAACACGGATTTTTTGTGCTCATATCACAAAAAATCCGTGTGCATGTATACAATCATACGATTATCAATATGTAATTGTGTTAATTGTTTGCAATCATACGCATGTAATTAAATGTATTTCTTAAGCTCTTCGTAAACTGCAAGGTATCCGCTCGGGTACATATGCATGCCTTCTTTGGAGTACTCGGCCTTCTGATAGCCTTTAGCATCTCTTATTCCGGCATTTACATCTATATAGGTAAAGCCATGTTTTTCGGCAAGCTCCTTAACCTTAAGGTTTACCTCATTTACAGTTTCATTGGTTCGCGTCTTAAGCATAAATGCTGCAAGCTGCGGGTTAACCTCCGGGTTTACGGGGTAATAAGCCATAACGTAAGTTTCGCAATCCGGAAGCTTTTCGTTTATAATGCTCATGATCTTGTCATAATTGGTGTAAAGATGTTCTCTCCAGTCGCTGCCGTCAGGGCGCTCATTGATATCGTTTGTACCTATGTTTATAAAGAGTTTGCTTGGCTCAAGGTCAAGAAGAACAGCATCGATCTCTTCAATGAAATCATCGGTCTTTGTTCCGCCAATGCCGCGGTTGTAAATAACTCTGGTGTCCCCTGCGCTCATAGCGATCTCATTAATAGGGAACTGCTCCATAAGGGAACTTCCGGTAAAAAGGATCTGTCCCTTCTTTGCTACCTTATTTAGCTCGCGGTAACTTCTTACCTTCTGCTTTTGCTCAGACCTCATACGCTCCTGAAAATCATTCATGGAAGCCTTTACGATGTCAAGAAGCTCCTCTTTTGTAATTTCTGCTGCAACCTTAGGGTCGCTAAGTTCAAACATACTTCTCATTATTAATCCTCCGTATCTTAGTAAGTAGTCTTATTGTAAGCCTTTTTCTTGCAAAAATAAAGGGGCTGATATATCATGTTTGTAAGTTTTACAGTAAAAGCGAGGAAATGATAATGAGTTCAAAAGATAAAACCAATGTAATGAGAGTTCTTGACAGCAAGAAAATTGCTTACGGCGTGCACACTTATGAGCCCGACGGAACACTAAGCGGAGAAGAGATTGCGGGGATCCTTAACGAAGATGTGTCCTGCGTTTTTAAGACTCTGGTAACTCAGGGCAAAACCGGGGCTTATTACGTATTTGTGGTTCCCGTAGCTGCGGAGCTTGACCTTAAAAAGGCCGCCAAAGCTGCAGGTGAAAAATCAATTGAAATGATAAAGCAAAAAGACCTTTTGCCATTAACCGGATATATTCACGGCGGCTGCTCGCCTGTTGGAATGAAAAAGCTTTTTCCTACTTTTATTCATGAGAGCGCAGAAAAAATGGAGAAAATGTATGTAAGCGGCGGTAAGGTCGGGTACCAGATAGACGTGGCGCCATCCGCACTTGCGGGGTTAGTGAGGGGTAGATTTGCGGATATAGTGGGATAAAGATGTGTAGCTTTTTTGCTCACACATTGTCCGTTCGGTGCAGAACACCACGTAAATATGCCTCTTCCACATCACTACGTACTTCGTACTTCATGTGCGGTCCCAACGCATTGCTACATGCTTCGCATTCTCGCAATGCTGCAATCTGTTCGCATATCGCTCTGCGTTGCAGAGCTTTTATGCTTACACATTGTCCGTTCGGGAAAAAGAAAAAAGCCTGCAAACGAGTTTGCGGCTTTTTTCTTTTTCCCTCACTTGGGACCTTTGCAAAGCTGCTGACGGGAATCGGACCCGTGACCTCCGCACTACCAATGCGACGCTCTACCGACTGAGCCACAGCAGCATCGTTGTTTCACAACGAAGGTTAGTATATCTTAAAAGCGAAAAAAAGTCAATAGGAATAATAAAAATTACACATGTACCTGGTACATATGTAAAAAAGTTACACAGGTACCTGGTACATATGTAAGGTTATTGAAGCAGGATGCGGTCGTTGTCGAGGGCATGGCCGGATTTTGCCTTGAAGGCATCAAGCAGGTCGTCGCGCGTAAGGCGGCTGCGCTCATCGCCTGCTACGTCAAAGACGATGCGACCCGAATCCATCATAAGGGTGCGGTTGCCAAGGCTAAGGGCAGATTCCATGTTGTGGGTTATCATCATGCAGGTGATGTGATTTTCTGCCACGATACGCTCCGTAAGTTCAAGCACCTTGTCTGCGGTAGCGGGGTCAAGGGCTGCAGTGTGCTCGTCAAGGAGCAGCACCTTTGGCGGATTGTAGGTTGCCATAAGGAGCGTAAGAGCCTGGCGCTGTCCGCCCGAAAGCAGGCCGACAGGCTGTTTCATGCGGTCTTCAAGCCCCATATTTAAAAGAGCAAGTCTTTCGCGAAATTCTTTTTTCTGCGCTTTGCTGACGCTGCTAAGCCATCCGCCCTTTCCTGCGGCAAGAGCAAGATTTTCCTCTATACTCATACCCGGCGCACTTCCAAGCATAGGATCCTGAAAAAGCCTGCCCATTACACGAGAGCGCTTGTGGTCAGGAAGCATTGTTATGTCTTTCCCGTCAAGTATGATAGAGCCGCTGTCAGTTAAAAAATACCCGGAAATCGCGTTAAAAAGCGTGGATTTGCCGGCTCCGTTCGAGCCGATGATAGTGATAAAATCGCCGTCATTTACGGTAAGGTTGATGCCGTCAAGAGCCACGCGCTCATTTACTGTACCGGGATTAAAAGTCTTTCGAATTTCTTTAAGTTCAAGCATCAGCGAGCCTCCTTTCCGGTTGCGATCCCAAGCTTTCTTGCAAGAAGCGGGAAGCGGCTACGAAGGTAAGGGCCTGCGATTGCGATAATTACTATTACAGATGAAACCAGTTTAAGCATAAACGCCGGCATGTTAAATCTAAGGGCGATGGTGTACACCAGCCTGAACACGAAAGAGCCGATAACTGCTCCAACTGCCCTCTTAAAAAGGCCGCCTCTTCCCATAAATGTATTTCCGATAAGAAGGGACGCAAGGGCAACGGTCAGCATGCCTGAGCCAATGTCGATATTTACGGACTTTTGAGACTGAGCAAGAAGGCACCCTGAAAGCGCCGTAAATGAGCCCGAAATGCAAAGTCCGATAAGAGTTGTTACTCCGGGATTTATTGAAGATGAACGCACCATGTCAGGGTTGTTGCCGGTAGCGCGCACTGCAAGACCAAGCCTTGTATGCAGGAAAAATGTAAGAAATGCCACAATCAGCGCAACGCAGATAAGTGCAACGATAATCTTGTAACTTCCGCCAAGAGCCGTACCTTTAAGGAGCGCCTGCATTTTCGTAAATACAGTCTCTGTCTTGTTCATGTTAAGAAGGGAGCTTCCGCCCATGATGGCCACATTTATGGAATAAAGGCCTGTATTTACAATGATTCCGGCAAGGAGGCTGTCGATGCCCATCTTTGTCTGCAAAAATGCGGTAACAAATCCTGAAAGTATCCCTGCCCCCATAGCTGCAGGGATTGCAAGGAACGGGTGGCCGGAAAGCGCCACCACAGCACCAACAGCTGCTCCAAGAGTGAAGCAGCCGTCGGTGGAAAGATCGCATACATTTAACATGGAATAACTAAGGAACAGCGCCAGCACCGTAAGGGAGCCCATAAGCCCAAGCTCAAGCGCTGTGGTTCCAAGCGTCATAACAGATTCAAAATCCATAATAAAACCTCATGAAGTAACAAATTTACGTTTTCTTATTAGTATACCACTTTTATTCAAAGCTTTCTGCTGTTTTGATATCATTTACCTGTGTGCAGAAAGGTGCGAATGTGTTCTTGATCTCCTCAAAATTAAGTCCGATCTTTTCGCAGGTCTCTGAGTTTACTGTAGCGGTACCGTTATCAAAGGTCTTAACAGGTGTGCTTGCAGGATCTTTAGCATTTACAAGGATATCGGCAACCATGTCGCCTGTAACCTTACCAAGATTTGCGTAGTCAACGCCGTATCCGAGGAACGCGCCGTTAAGTGCAAATGAATCGGCTCCTGTGTAATGAGGGATGCCTGCAGCGGCGATCTCTTCGTAAATAGAAAGCTCAGCCTGCATAATGGTGTTGTCTGTCGGTGTGAAGATGGCGTCAACGCCTTCTGCCACAAGCGCTGAAGCCGCAAGCTGTACCTCGCTCACATTTGTACCTGTTTTTTCAACATAAGCAACTCCCTTGCTGTCAAGGAAAGCCTTTGCCTCGTCGATAGCGCCCTTTGAAGCGTCCTGGCCAAGGTCGTAAAGAAGGCCAATCTTTGCTGCATCAGGGTCTGCTGCGAAAATGAGGTTGAATACCGATGAAGTGTCAAGGTAGTCTGAAGTACCTGTAAGGTTGTGGCCCGGTGCCTCGAGGCTGTCTACCACGCCGCATGCTACAGGGTCT
>JAEEOQ010000144.1 GCA_016284355.1 Lachnospiraceae bacterium | reverse complement strand
AAATGAAACGTTTATAGGAGAAAACCTTAAAACAACAGAAAAAGTTATAAACGACCTTGATATTGATAAGTTTTTACAGGCTTCAAACGAACTTCATGAAAAAGAGATGCGTTTTGAAAGTTTTAAGGATAAAATGACGGGTCCTGAAAGAGAAAAAGCTTATCAGGATATGATTGCCAGCAAAAAGCAGGTCCTTGAGCATGCAAAAAATTTCTACAAAAAGCTTAGCCGTCCATCAAAGGAAGTTACGGAGATGTTTGGCAGAGACCTTACGACGATCGTTGCTATGTCAGGCGGAAACGGACTTACCTTTATTATGAATTCTTACGAAGTAGATGTGGTGAAAATGGATATCTCAAAGTCTGAGATTGACAGCTTTGACAGAGCTCTTAATAAGTTTACTACCGCAAGAGCAGGCGTCTTTAAGAGCGAGTCGGCTGAACATGCTGCTCTTAGGGAAGAGGCCGAGGCCATAAGAGAAAATATCAAAAAGCTTGTAAGCGGAACAATGGACGGCATGGATACTCTTACGGAAGCAGAAAGGAAATTCCTCTTAGAAGATACTGTAGACCGGGTAGAAAGTCTTAAGGAAAAAGCAGATGCTTATATTAAGCATGCGGCGGGAAGCGGAAGTACGCCTTCTACAGACGCCGGAAAATCAAGGCTTGCGGGAGCTAAGGATATTAAGAGATTTGCAGGCACCCTTGACAAGATACTTGGAAGAGAGCCGCAGGCAGTGGCTTACAAGAAAGGAAAGAAAACCCCTGATAAGAGCGATGTACAGGCCCTGAATGAGGCCAAAGCAAATTCAGTAAAGTGGCTTGATGAAATAAATAAAGTTGACTTTAACATGCTTGGCAAAGGCTCTAAGGAGTTTGAAAAAATTGTTGAAAGACTTACGGCATTAAAACACAGCAATGAAGGTGAATTTGCAGATGAAGACGGTACGGTGGATGTTGACAATCTTGCCGATATAGACTTAATGGAAAGAGGAGTACTTGATTCCATAAACGACTATCTTGCACATAAAAAGACACAGATCGATAATGACCCGGACAGGCTTAACGATCCTGCAAAAGCAAAGCGCGAACAGCCTCGTATAAAGACGGTCATTGACCTTGAAGAAAAGATCAAAGAGTCCAGGGCAAACAGAGCATATTTAGTTGTTGAAAAGATGCAAAAAGAATTTAGAGCAAAACTTGAACAGATGCTGGCAGAGGAAGAGGCGCGAAGAGACGATATACATAATATGCCAAGTGAATATGCAAAGTCGGTTTTCAAATCTCTTTACATGATCAGTAATCTTGACGGAAACAAATGGCAATTAAAAGAAAATGAATCTTTGATGCAATTTGTCGACAGAGTGCGCTCTTATGCTGAGCCTGAGACTTACAGGGTAACTACCGAGCAGATAAATGCCGTCAATAAAAATCCTTATATTGAGACCTTTAGGAGTTTTAAGGACAAAATTGAAGGAGAGGTAAAGATAACCAGTGCTGAGCTAAAAGCCAAATATACAGAAGACAGAAAAGATATCTCACCGTATATTGACGGAGCGCAGCCTTATGATATTAAGGGCAGGTTAAACAAGATAAAAGAAGACAAAAAGAAAAGGACAGACAACCTTGTTACAAAGCCAAAGAAACCTGCAAGAGGTGCCCAAAGAGCAAAATGATCACATTAAGCCGGGGTTGAAACGATCAAAACAAAAAAACGGAGGGGCGTATGCCGCATATTAACGAAAATCAAAACGACAAAGAAAAAGTATATGTGACTGAGCTGCAAAGGCAGTATCTTGATATCGCAAGAGAAATGAATAACACTCTTGTAAATGACGAGGATATTGAGAGATTTGGCGATTTTTCCCGCTGGATCTTTGCTATCGACCAGCTTTCTGAAGACTTTTACAAGCCGGGCGAAGACGGAAAATATCCTGTTATGGATGAGATAAGTATCAATGCCTTTAAAAATACTTATAAACGTGCTCTTAACGAGTGCGATAAGGTGCTGCTCAGTAACAGCGATGACGGCGTGTCGGCCAAAATGAAGGAGATCGCTGCAAGAGTAAAGAAAAATCTTTTGCAGGACTCTGTTGCCTTTGAATCTGTAGAGTATAACGAAAACAATCCCCTTACCCTTGATGATGTAATAGGGCTTGGAAAGACTATCACTGCAGATTTTGGCGACCAGAAGGTGGTGGCTAAGGGCGCCGCATATTCTTCAAGGATCCCGGTGAAGGTAAAAGGGCTTCAGGGCGGCGACCTTGACGGATTTTTTACTCCCGCATCCTATGTAAATCCCACTGAGCAAAAAGAAAAGCTCTTTGAGAAACTTGTCAGCAAATATCCGGAGCTAAAAGATTACCTTGATGTACTTAAAAACACCCCTAACGGAAAAATCGCAGATACCCACATACTTGGAACAAGTCTTGATGATGCTATAAAAAGCGGAGCACAGACCTCTTATGTTCCTTCGGACCCGGATTTTATGAAGTTGGGACTTAAAAGATTCTATAGTAATACACTGAAAAAACTGATCCCAAAGGACATACTTAAAAAAGCCGCAGAAAATGAAAGTTTTATTAAGGCTACATCTGAACTTGTAGACGGTCTTTATCCGATCCGCAGGGATGAAAATGCTTATATAAACGCAAGTTGGGGGGTCAGAACTAAAGAAGGAAGTAACATAGATAAGAGAAACTGCGCTATGAGTGCGGTATCTGAGCTCCTTGGCAAAAAGGGTCTTGTTGCGGAAGCAAAGCCTATGATTGCCATTATTGACGGCGTTCCGACTCCCGGAACTTTTATGAATAATTCTAACGGTTATGCTACCACAGACGGCACATATAGTAACCCCATGATCCATGCAGATACAGACTCTTACAATAATCCTACTATACTAAGCGATGTGGCCGCGCTCCAGGCAATTGACTACATTTGCGGAAATATAGACAGGCATGCGGGCAATTACATGTTCCGCTATGAGGAGGTAGATGACGGGTATAAGGCTGTGGGAATTACAGGCATAGATAACGATATGTCTTTTGGCACCATGGTCCCGAAGACCCGAAATGATGGACAATTTGGATCCAGATTTATCCTGCCTTCGGAGATGGGAGTTCTTGGGGAAAACACAGCAAATCTCATAAGCGGCCTTACGAGGGAAACACTGACGATGACCCTTCGCGGCTATGGCCTTTCAAAAAAAGAGATAAACGCAGCATGGGAAAGAACAAAGGTATTGCAGGATGCCATAAAGGAGGGCAGGGAATTTTTTAAAGGTATCCCGAACGATGTGCCCCTTACACATCCCGGGCACCTACGGATAGTGCCTGAAAGTGAGTGGCACAAATACACTCTTGACCTCATTTCAAATGAAACAGATAAAGATAAATTTAATCAGTTTGAGATAATGAAACATCTTAGCGACCTGGCTCATGGCAACATAAGAAAAACTCAGAACAAGGAGAAGAAAAAGACCAATGAACAGCTTCTTAGAAACAAGCTTTTTGGTGAGCCGATCCCTGAAGATGTTAAGGTCGATGCCCTTAATGGTACCCCTGTTGGAACCGGCATCAAATACAGCATTGATAAAGAGGAAATGCTTGGAATAAAGGACCCCGAGCACATTAAGATTGCTCTTGATGACGATGCCGCGGCCATGAAAAATGCGAGAGAAGACGGAGCTGTGCCTCTTGAGTTTGATGCGCAGGGCGTAGGTAAGGTAAGGGGCTACTTTAGCACCGGTTTTGATAATGCGGGCGAAGACCTTGCAGACCCCGGAATGCCTTTAGATAAGAGCGGCGTAGCCATGTCAAAACTTGGAGCTCTTCTTGGAGCGGACGGTGCCATAGCAAAAACCACCACCATGCAGGTTCAGCTTGGCGACAGGATCACAAACGGTGTATTTACATACATGCCGGAGGGTAAGGGTCTTGATATGCTGCGAGCGGGTGATATTGCGGAAAATGATCTTCAAGCGGCTCCCCTCGGGCAGATGGCACTTAAAGATCTTGCAGATATTGAGATAATGGATTACATCTGCATGAACGGGACCAGAAGTGAAAATGACCTTGTTTTCAGGTTTTCTGAAGACGGAAAGCAGGTAAGCGGCGTAAGCGCAGGAAAGAGCAGCCCATCTTTTGATACGGGAAGGCGCGGTCCTTCTGAAGGTTTTAAAGATCTTCCGGCACTTGACGGCATAAAAGTCGTATCTGAAACCATGGCTGAAAAGATAAAGGGGCTTAGCACAAATGCTCTTATTGCAACCCTTGAGGGCCAGGGGCTTTCAAGAGGGCAGATATTCGGCGCGGTAGACAGATTTGCGGAAATTAAGAGCAGGGTGGAAAGCGGGGCCATAAAGACGGTTAAAGATGCGGAATGGAAAGATATGAAGCTTTCAGACCTTGCGGCAGATGAGAAGAGCATTTTTGCCAAGGTAAACAATGCGTTTACAAAGACGCTGCCGGGTAAATTCAAAAACGCTGAGGCAGAGCCTGCTAAAGAGCCTGAGTTCGCGCAGGGGCAGAAGGTAGATGAGTTTGACCCTGAAGCTATATATAATTTTGAGCATAGTGAAAAGATGCTTGAAAAAGAAGAAGCAATGCATATAAATACTCTCTTTGAGGCGGGTGCATCAAAGCTTTCAAGAGGGCTTACAGATAAGGAGCTTCTTGAAAAAGTTTCCGCATTTGCAAAGGGTATCAGGGAAGATATAAACAGCGTAAGCAGTATTTTCCGCGGCGAATCCACTTTCTTTAAAGACCTTTCGGGAAAAACTAAGAATTTTAACGCCCTGACAAAAAGGCTTAATGAAAAGGTGAATAAAGGCGGTGAGCTTGATCCTGATGACATTTCAAATGTGGTAGAAAGCCTTTCGGGGCTTACCGGCGCAGCAAGTAATTATTCGGAGCACGTTAAGGCGGCAGCAAAGCCAAGTGGCCTTCAAAACAGGCGTAAACCTGTGGCGGAAGGTATCGGAAGGAGCGCAGGAGAGCTGCAAAGCATCGTAAATCTTTCAACTGAGCTCCGTAAACTTGAGGCTGACCCTATGGCGGCCCTAAACGAAAAGATAGAGGTCAGCAAGCGTTTGCTTGAAGATCCGAATATCAGCGGTGAAAACTTACATAAACAGGCGGCATCGCTGATATATTGCAACACCATTTTAAAAAATGCCGAAAGCATTACAAAGGATGGAAAGATGGCAAGGGCATTGCTGCAAAGTGCTATAAATTCAGGGGCGGAAAAGATCGCAAAAGACCCTGCATTTACGGCTATGATGGAAAAAACGCCAAAAGAGACCATACTTAGCCTTGCAAAAGATGGAACAGGCAAAAAGCTTATGAACGAGCTTGTAAAGACCCACGCCGACCTTAATACGCCTAAAAAGGCGCCAAAGGCTAAGGAAGAAGTAAAGGCAAAAAACGAAGTTAAAGCAAAGACAATATAAGACACAAAAGTATGTATACGGGGGTATTTACTATGAAGAAAAGATTTTTATCCTTTATGTTGTTAGCTTTTGTTGTGTTTAGTTACTTCTTTGCCGCAAATGAGGTAAGTGTAAATGCTGCGGCTAAACCGGCAAAACCTAAGATCACGGCAAAAGTAGCTAAAAATGGCAAAGATGTTAAAATAATTATCAACAAAACCACCGGCGCCGACGGATTTAGGATTTATATGGTGGCGCCGAAGCAAAGCAAGTACAGCAAGATAAAGACTATAACAAAGGACGGCACAGCTAAACGCAGCTATACTAAAAAGAATCTTACTGATGGTAAGTATTCTTTTAAAGTTCGCGCTTATAAGAAGTCAGGAAATACGACTGTATGGGGGAAGTATAGTAAAGTTGTTTCTGTGACGATTACTAGTGGTTCTAAGGGTGATAGTGGAGATACAAAGAACTATGGAAGCTTTAAGGTTTCTAAAGAGTATGACGTCTCACATTTCAAGCCGTTTAAGGAGGTTACTTCGACTTTCAACACCGTGAAACTTTCTGATAGTTTTGGTTCAGGTGATTTTTCTTTTAAGTCTGGTCAGTTGATTCTCGGTGACGTTTATTCAGGCGTCTTCTCTAGCTGGTTAGCTGAGAATTCGTTATTCGGTGAACAAGATGCTTTTGACTTCCTTTCTGAGGAACAAATCGCTGAGTTTAACAAGATTAACATCATCCCTACCATTTCTAAAACCAACACTAAGGGTCTCACTACTGAAACAATTCTTGGTTCTAAGGAAGAGGCTACTGAAATCCTTGATGCTTGGATGAAAGCTAGAAGTGTTCAAAGAATTAACGACAAGAATAAGGATGATGACTACGTTTATCGTAATTTGTATGGAGTAACAAGCTATTCGATTGATGATGAAGGCCATATTAAGTTTAAGAGCTATACGGGAACTATAGGAATAGGTGTTAATACTGACAAGTTTGATGAACCCGTCTATACGGTTGGCCTATATGTTACATCAAATGGTCAAATGGATGATAAGGATATTGCTGACCAAAAACTTGCCGATATAGAGATGTTATCGCTTATTTCTTCTGACCCGTATGATTTAACCATGAAACTGCTTGATGGAAATCAGAAAACTGCTCCAATATATACTATCTATGATGAATGGTATCGAATTAACGATATGCTCATATATCACGATAGCGGAACAGACCATCTCTATATGAAGCCGTTAAGCTGATACTAGGATTGCATACCAAAAAGTGAAAAATATAAGGGATAAAAATGAATAATAAAAATACGTAAAGGCAAAAAGAATTATCTATGTGATTTTTCTTCTTTGCCTTTTTTATTGCTTTTTTTATATTTAATGGAACCTCATTTAATAACATTTTTGAGGTTTCTTTTATTTTTTTTCATATAATATTTTAGAATGATTTTTTATGTGACGAGGAGAAAATGCCATATGAATAATATTGATACAAAGAATATAAATAGAATCGTTAAGGGACAAAGATTTGTCTTTGTTTTTTGTGCGCTTTTTTGTTTGATTGGGTTATTATGCGTTCCAAGGGTAAAGGTCTTTGCGGAAGATGAAGGTTTGATTCATAATACCATTGTTGATGCTGTATATGATTGGGCAGCCTTTGTTCCTGATAGGGATAAGATAAAGAATAATCCGTCTTTAATGGCTTATTGTAAGACTAACGGAATTGACCCCGAGGATTTTACTTCAGATGATTCTTTTAAGAATTCCGACAGCGATACCGTTGACAGAAGTAATGGGCGTTTTGTTGGAAGTTAAAAACTGTATTTTAAAGCGTACGGATGCGGCGGTGGCTTGGGGCAGGCATTCATCGGTTATTTCGTACGTGAGGGACCGCCGCATCTTACTTTCTCATTTTTGCAAGTCAAAAATCTATGTATCTATTATTTCTTTTTATTTCACACCTGCAGTAAGAAGAGCATTTTTCCATATTCTCTTTCCAATACTGGCACCGTTCGAATGCCGTATTCGTGCATATCACATGTGTTTTATTAGCTGCAAGTTCTGCATATCTCTTATCTATTTTCCAATCTATATATTTGTATCCGTTGTTTGAAATCAAATAATTATCAGCCTTCGGAATGTTTTTAGACCAATATGACGATGTACCGTGATGCTGGATTTTAATGGTTTCATAATGGTCCCCTAGTGAATTCTTTTTAATCTTTTTAATCATTTTAATCACTTTATTATCTACATCTCCCAATGCAAGGATATCCAAATCCGAAACGAATACTACGCTACATTCATTCATGTTTTTTATAATTGAGCTATCGACACTATCAAGTTTCTTTTTGTCTATTTTCGGCTTAGACTGAAAGTTTAACATATTGGCAAGTTTAACTATATCCATGTGTTTATTTTTCAGCTCTTCTAGCCGTTTTTTTTGTTTTTCTCCTTCTTCATCATCAACGTGATTATCATCCATTTCACCTAAAGACGCATAAAACTCACAGAATTGATTCGCATAGGAAGTAGCAAAATTAATATATTTTTTTGACTCTTTATAATTATCTCTAATCATGTTTGTTATCACGGGTATTATTTTATCGTATTTAATTGTACTGTTATCATTGACAAAATCTTTTGGAGGCCATAAAACATTATATTCTCTTCCTTCAATTTCAAATATATCACCACTACCAACGCATTTTATATTATTAAACTTGCCATTAACCAAATCCGGTAATTTTATAAAAAGGTCATTAATGTCATCGAGAGGTTTTTTCCTCCCCAGTACATACTCTAATGCATATGATAATACAGCTATATAGAAAGCATTTTGCGTATTGGTTAATCCGCTGCCTTCTTTATAATAGCTTTTTGGAAGGAAAACTCTGCTAAAACTGATATCATTACATTTTAAAAAACCGTTATAATGATCGTCGTGAAAATGCGTTATAAGCATATCCAAATTTTTAAATTTATACAGTTCGTTTTCTAAAACTTTTTTTGCATACTCTTCATCAGTTTTTGATCCACAATCTACTAATAGTCCTCCTGCGTTAAAATCATTAGGATAATCTTGATATAAAACACAATCCCCAAATCCTACATCATACATTGTTACCCGCATTTTTTATCTCCTTATCGATTTTAGTTATAGACATGCCATTGTATCAGCTAGCTGGCTTCATATAGATGTTACCGGTATTGCTATCACGATAAATGAGCATATCATTTATGCGATACCATTCGTCGTAGACAGTATATGCAAGGCATTTATCCTTAGTTCCATCATATAGTTTCATAACCAAATCGTAAGGGTCAGATGAGATAAGTGAAAGAAT
>JAEEOQ010000143.1 GCA_016284355.1 Lachnospiraceae bacterium | reverse complement strand
AAGTCTACAGGAAGTATATCGCCCTGCTGAATAAGTACTGTGTCGCTGATATCAAGTATGGCAAGCTTGTTAGGATCTACACTTGCCGCACTTCCTGAAGTGTTTTCAGTTGTAACAGGGATAGCGGATTCTGCTGCAATTGCCGCAGCCGAAGTAATGGTTGCAAAAGCTGTGGCAGAAAAGTTTCTTGTTACTTCTATGCTTGTCTTATTCCTTGAAACAGACTGATCCTTAAATACTACTTCTCTTTTTCCCCTGTTTCCAAGGGCATATATCTTAATGTCTTTAAACTGATAATCATCGGCATTGGTATCCCCCATCCTGATGGTAAGACCTGTGAACCTGTCCACATCATTAAGCTGGAGTATGGCCTGCATGATATTACCCGGAGTGGTGCCTCTCTGATAAGCATAATCTTCCATAAGAGCCGGCCAGTATCCGTAAAGGTCTCTTGTGGCATCTCTTAAGGAAATCTCTGCTGTCTTAGCCTCATAACCGCTTACATTGGCATAAGTAAGCTGCATGTAAAGATCGCCGTTTGTTCCTGCAGAAGCTATATCATCTGTCTTAAATTCCACAAGGTAATAATCATTGTTATCTACAGGCACAAGGCCCTTTTTGTTATATGTACCAAGGGATAAGGAGTTGGTCTCATTTGAATAAAAACCTTCACCTGAAGAAATAGTTGCTACGTGGCTGTAGACAGGGTCACCCTCAAATACATACTTAAGCAGTGCTCCTTCAGTATAAGGAGTAACAGTTGTGGTTTTTTTATCGTAGATCGCCATACAGTTGATACTGATGTCGTCTTTATTGCTTAAGCTTTCTCTTGAAGTAATGGCACTTTTATTTTTTACGGTTTTTATTCCAAGCAGATCGTAAGTCTTGTTTGTGCCAAGGGTAATACTTACGGATTCAAGCTTAACAAGATCAGGGATGGAGCCTTCAAAGTAAATGGTATCACCCTGCTGTGCTATACCTACGACCTTACTGTCCTTAACTCTTGACTTTGCTAAATAAAGCACTGTATTTGTGATCACCGGAAGATTTAAAAAGCGATCGATACCATAAGTATCCTTATAGGTTAATGTAAGTGCGAAACCTTCAGCATAGTCAAAGGACTTAAGAGCGTGTACCGACTCTCCGTAAGGATAAGTAAGATACTCTAATCCTGCGCCGTATACATCCGCAAAGTCGATCCTTATACCGTAATCAGACTGAAGCTCATGGGTAGCATAAGAAACATCGCTAAAGTCTGTTTTAAGGTCTGCTTTTTGTGTCATGTGAAGATAATTGGCATTATCATCAGACCAGGTGCTGCTTATAGGATTGGTAAGCTCAGCAATAAGAGTACCTGTATAATCTATATACCAGGTGTTTGAATAGGTTCCTGCCATGCGAAGTCCCGCAAGGTCATCAACCTTATAAAGCTGCATACGAAGGCAGGTCCATTTCCCCTTTTTGCCAAGGAAAGCATCAAACTTTGTAATTTTTTTTATTGGGCTTTCAGTTATAAAATAGTACTGATCGACAGCGTTTTGTTTAAGTCCTGTTCCCGGGCCTACTTCATCCCATTCGTGCTGCATGCCGTAAGCATAATCGGAGCTGACTTCTCTAGCTATGCTTACGTCTGACGCAACCTGAGCTGCAAGCTTGTATCCGTTTGCAAGAGAATCCTCTCCCGGGAACAAAAACCTCTTGTAAGTATTTCCGTCCTCGGCTTCGTAAGAAAATTCAATAAACTCAATATCGCTGCCATCATTAAGACCGGTGGCGATCTCAAGTATATAGCCGTTGGTTACGGCCTTAGCCTGCGCTACGCTGACACCGTTATCCTTTAGCCCAAAGAGACCGTTATTGTACACAAATATTCCCGGAAGGCCTGCAAACGCTATAACAAACGCTGCCAAAAGACCTGTCGCTACGCGCCCTATGCTTTTTGCTATTCTTTTTATGTGATTACGATTTTTTTGTAAGGTCATAACGTCACCTGCCCTCCAAAACTTAAGCGATAAAGTTCAGTAACCCCGCGAATCCTGTTATCTCAAATACTTCCATTATGTTGTCGTTAACATTCTTTAATGAAAGCATTCCGCCCTTCTTATTCATCTTGATGTGGGTTTTTTTTAAGATACGAAGGCCCGCACTTGAGATATAAGAAAGGTCTGCCATATTAAGAACAAGATGATCAAATCTGTCGGAAGCTTCATCAAAGTATTCTTCGGCTTCAACAGAGGTCTGAGTATCAAGCTTTCCTGTAAGCAAAAGCTCGCCTTCTTCTCCTTTATTGATCAGTTTCATATCTAAGCTTGCTGCCATGATCATTCCTCCATGTTTCTCTTTTTCTTTCTGATAAGTGATACGATATCTGCAAGATCTTCAATAGTGATATCAGCAACCTCACCCGGCCCTGCGATCTCTGAAAGATCTGTGATATGTGTAACTTCTTTCTCTTTGCCCTTCTTATCCTTTTCAGGCTCAGTTTCATCTGCGCTGTCGTAAAGAAGACTCATAACGTCTATTGTGCTGCCATCATCAGACTCGTCTTCATCATCAGAGCTTTCATCCTCGTCATCATCAAACAGACTTGAAAAGTCGTATTCTTCGATCTCTTCTTCGTCAGCCTCATCGTCAATGTCGTACTCGTCTTCAAAGTCGATATCTTCGCCTTCTTCTGTCTCAGGGATCTCAGGCTCTTCTGCTTCAAAGATATCCAGCTCTTCTTTTGTAAGCTCAGGCTCTGTATCCATAGCCACGATCTCGTCATCCGGAATTGATTCTTCCTCATCGAAAAGATCGTCAAAGAGATCGTCCTCATCATCTGCCGCCTCAAAGGAAGCTTCAGGCTCATAAGACTCATAAGGCTCTTCATCAAGAAGTTCATCTCGCTCAGGCTCTTTGTAAGTTTCCGCCCTTTCAGCAGGTGCCTTGTCTGCTGTTTCACTTCTTAGCATACCGCTTTCTGAAAGCTCGCTTACTACTTCCTTAACAAGCTTTTCGCGAAGCTCTGACATTATAGCGTCGTAATCTACAGCAGGGGCAGGCGCCTGAACCACCTGGACTATAGGAGTTACAGGAGTTACAGGAGCTGCAGGTGCCGGCTGAGGCGCTGCGCTCGGAGTTGCCTCCATATAGATCGCAGCTTTTTCTGCCCTTCTCTTTGCGATAAGAGCATCAAGATCGTCGTCAGACATCATAAAGTCATCATCAGACTCGTCAAGCGTAATCTTGGAAGTATCTGCCTTCTTGGCTTCTTTTGCCTCTTTTGCTTTGTTTTCAAAAGCAATCGCTTCCTCGGAATCCGCCGAGATCTCTTCAAACTTGATCCTGCTCTTCTTTTCTGCTTGAGCCTCTTCAAAGTCAATAACATTGTCTGCCTTATTTGACTTAAGATTGCGGTTATGCGCATCGCGGCTGTCTGCCACAAAGCTTTCCCATGCAGCCTCTCCCTCGGTACCTGTATAGTACCTGCTTTCAAAGTCTCTATCCTGGAACATGTCTACCATATTCTTTGGAACTTCAACCCTGAATGTTGAACGGCTGCTCGAGCTCATTACCGTAAATGCCTGACCACGAGGAGCCTGTATTATCTGTTCCTGCTCTGTTTCATTAATACCGCCGGCCTTTTCGTAAAGCTTGACAAGGTCGTGCATATCATTTGGCGCCAGTGCAAAGATAAAGCTGTACTGGCAGGCGTTGATGATAGCGGTAGACTTTCTTGCGATCTCCTCGCTTCCTACAAAGTCCTTGATATTTTGGGTAATAACTATCTGCATACCGTTATACTTACGGATACGCTTTGCAAGCTGGAACATGAAATCAAGTGCAACAGGGAATTTGGAATCAATAAAGACGTGGGCCTCATCGATAACAACCACTACTTTACGGTGAAGACCGTACTTTGAGTTGTAATCCCTGTTTTTGATTATCTCATTATCAATGTACTTAAGAACAAGGAGCATCTGCGCATTTGCTATGGTTGTATTTCTGTTTGAAAGCATTGCCTGGAAGTTAAATACCGTAAAGTTCTCATCTGTGGTGATGGTAGACGGTCCGTTCCAGATGTTTGCATTTCGTCCGCCGGTTGAAAACTTTGCTATATAGTTTACAAGGAGACGAAGCATGGAGCGTATATACTCGTTGTCCGTTCTTTCAAATTCTTCAAGAACCGAATCGTAAAGATCGTCAAATATCGGGTAATCCTCAGGGCGAAGCTTTGAAAGATCCGTCTCAGGCGTGATACCCTTGTTTGTATAAAGTCTTTCGGTTAAGTTGTTAAGGTACTCAAGAGCATCTTTATCGATATCGGGAAGTATCTGCCTGTAAAACTCTTCAAGGAACTGAAGATGAGTTGAAAAGCTTCCCGATGCATCGCCTTCCTCGTCATCATCAAGAGCTGTGATGATATTGAAAGGATTAAGTCTTCCAAACTGTGCATTTGCAACGTTTATAACCTTACCATGAAGGTTGGCTGCAAGCTCTGAATACTCATTTTCAGGGTCGAGGATAAATATCTTTGCATCCTCTGAAGCAAGGTTTGAAAGAATACTCTTTGTTGCGTAAGATTTACCTGAACCTGACTTACCGATGATAACCATGTTGGAGTTAACTCTTTCAGAATCTCTTCTGAAGAAATCGATAAATACAGGTACTCCGCCGCTGCTTCCAAGTTTGAATCCGCCCTCATCCGATATATGAGCGTAGATCCAAGGATACCCGGCTGCAAGTGAGTTACTTGGTATTCCTCGTCCGTCCTTACCGTTAGGATCGTAGGAACTGATCTGAGAGGCTATAAAAGCATTCATCTGATCAAAGAACATATCATTGATCTTAAAATTGCCCTCATTCCAGGTTCTCTTAACTGTCTTTTTAAGTCCCGATATCTCAGGAACCATTGTCTTTAATTCGCTAAGAGCTTTTGTGATCTTAGTGGTCTGAACATCGTAGGCTGTAATGTAGATATTACATTCAAGGAGCTCTTCTCCTTCTCCCTGAAGGGTAGCAAGAAGATTGCCAAGGGTATTGATATGAGTTTCAAGCTCGATCCTCTTAGAATCAACACCTGTTGCATTGTACTGTCCACGGAGCTCCTGAAGGGATCTGTCTATGCTTCTTATGGCTTTTCCTCTGTCCATAGGAGCGCATTTTATAACAACCTTTGTAGCAGGAAGTGATAAAACCCCTGCAAGCCAGGCGTCATCTACCCAGGAAGGATAGCCTACAACCTTAAAGTTGTGTGTAACGATGTCGTTAATCTCTACTGTTCTGTATTTAACCTGAACTTTCTGAGGCATAGCCCATTTTACGTAGTCTTCAGGTTTGTACTTATCGATATCTCTTTCGTTAAAATCAAGTGTATTCGTGTATTTTAAAAATACCGCAAGTTCTTTGGTATTAAGTCTTTTTGCCGTAAGCTCCCCTCTTGTAAGAGAGTCGATGGCTGCCTTTGTCTGAAGCTCAAGCTGCTTTTTATCTCCTTCAAAGAGAACGATATAGTAAAACGGCGACAATACCTGGTTTGTGGTGCAAAGCCCCTTAAGCTCTGCTATCCTGTCATTTTCAATGTCTACTCTTGCCTTAAGCTCATCTTCGCTCATCATACCGCTTTCGTATGATTTTCTGATCTCTAAAAGCTTAGCTTCTTCCTTGGCAAGGTATTTATCATAAATGATAGGACGCTCGATCTTTACGATATTTGCAGAGTACCCAAGATGAATACTTCTAAGTACACGTCCAACACCCGACTCAATGGAGTTATTTCTTCTGTGTTTACTAAAGAATCTGAACTCCACAGGATCTATCTCAATAACGGCACCGTAATACTTGCCGTTATATTCGATAAAATCGTCCTTGATGCCGGTAAATGCTATTATGTTTTCCATAAAGGAAGATACGGTATTGTCGGCTTTTTTCTTAAGATTATCTCTTTTAGCCTGCTGCTTTGCTTCTTTTTTTGCCGCGCTTCTGTTGGCTCTTGCAAGCCATACCGCATTCTTTTCTTCCTCTGTGGCAGTCTTGCTCTTTAATATCTCATTTTCAAGCTTGATGATCTCTTTTAAAGACATCTCGCCTTCTTTGCCGGTATCACCTGTCTGTTTGGTTTCATTAAAAAGCTTTTTCTTCTTTTCTGCCTTTTTGTCTGCTTTCTCCTCTGTTTCTTCCGACTTTTCCCTTTCTTCGTTTTCCTTCTCAAACTCGTCAAGGACCTTTTCCTTAACTGTTCCGTTTTCAATGTTAAGAAGGGTTTCATCGTCATACATCTTCTCATAATAGCGGTTATAACCCACATGCTTTAACATGTTTAAAATGAGGATGTAGTTTGGCTCTGTGTCAAGTCTTAAAAGAAGCATGGCACTTACCATAAAGATAACGATGCAAAAAACAATTTTAAAAGGCAATGAGGATACTATCACGAGTATCAGCATTGCTACAGCAATGCCGCCAATAAGTACATCCCAAAGAGAGACTCCTTTAAATAATTCAATTTGAACTTTAGTCTTACCGGGTATTAATCTCATATATATATCCTCTTAACTTAACATTCGTTCTATTTTTTGTCGCCGGAATCTCCGCCGCCGGAATCTCCGCTGCCTCCGCTGCCTCCGCTGCCTCCGCTGCCGCCTGCAGCGTCACGGTTGCTTTCAGGAAGAGGTTTCATGGTTTCGGAAGCTACGCTGCCTCCACCGCCTCCTGCAGCTCCGCCTCCGCCTGCACCGCCTTGACCTCCTGCAGCTCCGCCTCCTGCTGCGCCGCCTTGACCTCCTGCAGCTGCAGAGTTTCCGCCTCCGCCGCCAAATGCCCACTTACCAACTGAGTAAGCACCTTTAGCAATACTAAGCGGAGCAGAAAGAACTGCACCTCCGACTGAAGTAGCATCGCTGTTGATAGACTGCATACCTGCACTGTTTGCAAGAATACCTGTGATAACGCCGCTTGCCTTCTGTGATACCATATATCCGCCGATAATAAGCAGGGTTTTTGCAAGAAGGTTTGATATCGGCTCTTCAAAAAGTACGAGCTTTGGATTAAGCACTATAGGTATAAATATCAACATTACTCTCATGGCTATTATCGTTCCGAGTACACCAAAAGTCTGAACGATAAATGCTATAGCCCACTGCTTTCTCTTCTCACCGTCGTCCCATGGCTCGGTGGCAAAGATAAGAGGAGAGATAACGTATAAGAGCAGCATCATAAAGATTCGTGAAATACATCCAAATATGATAACTGCTAAATTCCAGATAAGTATTACGACAACGAGGCCGACAAGAAGGTAATTGTAGGAGTCAAATGCAAATGAGAAGTCAGACTTAACTGTACTGAAATCGTAAATATCTTTATCTCCAAAATAATACGGCCCTCTTATGGCATCGGTAAGTTCCGGTGCTTTATTGAAAAGACTGTTTTTTGCAGCACCGAAAGTACCGATAAGAAATACATATCTTTCAAGTGGCACACCGTCGCTTACCTTTATGGTATAGGTTCGTTCATACTTGCTTAAAGGTTTAAGGTTGGTATTTGTCCTAAGGGCATCCATAGCAGCCTGTATAGAGTCCGAAACTTCCTCATAGTAAACATCCATCTTAAGGTCCCTGTTAAGGTTTGAGGACCTTGCTATGTTCTGCAAGACTGACTGCCAGGTATCAACTATCTCCCCTTTACTGTTCTTTGTTTCATAGTAATAATCAAAAACCCCCTGTTTACAGAGATAATTCAGATCGTTCCTTATGTCGTTAAAACAGCTGTTAACGTTATATGTACTTGCGTAGGTATCACTCAGAGAATAGTTGCCTATGGTATTAAGTATCCTTCCCATGGCAGCGTACTGCTCGTCGTTAAATACGATAGGTTCATTTTTCTGGTCAAGCACTTCCGCATAATCAAAAACATAAGATATCTGCTGGATCATAATGTTTGAAAAGCTAAGCACCGCAACCATGATAAAGTTCATGCTGACAATAAGGAAAAGACTCTTTCCGAGGCTTCCAAGGATTCCTCCAAGAGATCTCTGGTCTTTATCTCTTCCGTCAAACATCTTCTTTGCTACCGCCATCATGCCCAGGGTAAAGGCAAGCACGATGCCTATCATCGCAATGCCCCAATAGACGTTATTTACGGTATGATTCTCAAAAAATACATTTATAAGGAATGTATGCTTGCCATCGTACTGGACCTTCCCCTGCCCGGAGAAAACCTTGTACATGCTGTCAATGTATCCAACCACTTTGCAAAGACCGCAAACAAGGTAATACATCCACTTATATATGGTATTTTCAAGTATTGTTTCCATTGCGCTGCCAATGGCATCTGAAATCGCATCCCCGATATCACTCAAAAAACCCATATACTTGCTCCTTTAACATTGTTGCCCTGCTATCTTACTTTAAGATGCTTTCTCTTATATAAAACATATCCGACTACTGCTGCAATGACTGCAATAAGTAATGCTCCAAAGATCCATCCGTTACGATCAAGGTAGATCATTATGGTAAAGGGGTACTCTGTTACATTTCCCGCAGGGTCTGTAACGGTAGCCACATACTTGCCGCTTTGTGTAAAGGTATAGGTAAGGATCATGCTGACAGGCTCTCCGTCTTTGGTAACACTGAGCGTGTCATCTTCTCCTTTACCGGTTAAGGTAACGGGACCTCTTGCCCTGCCCTGCTCGTCGGTTCCTACAAGGGTAAGGGTAGGAGGGGTCACATCTACCGTAAGTACAAGAGAATACATAAGTCCTGCGGAAGAAAGATCGTAATCTATCCTATACTCTCCTTCTTCAGACATATCCACAAAACCTCGGCTGTAAGCGATCTCTTCACCGTTTCTTGTGGCGTTATATATTCTGAATCCGCTTGGCACAGTGTAGTTTAGTATCTTGTTTGAGGCAGATCCGGTTATGACAAATGAAAACAGCTGTGTAACATTAGTCTCGGTAACAGCCTCTACCGTATATCCACCGATATCGGTAATCTCACCGCCTGTAAACTCAGATACATATCCATCCCGGTACAGGTTGCACTGCATACCCTCAGGTATATAAACAGTAACCTTTTCCCTGGTTATCATACCGTCCGCTACAGTGGCATATATATCACCAAGCTCTGTATGATATCCGTAAAGTCCTTGCTCGGTATCATAATAGCCGGTATCGGAAAGTTTTACTATGGTCTCCCTGTTTGCTTCCGCCTGTTCGCTTTCGCTTGATATAAGTTCTCCCGTAAAAGGGTCTACCCTGCCAAAAAGTGAATCATCTCCCGAGGCACTGACCTTTTTCGGGACACAAATAATAAATGCAAGCACTGTAAGTGCCACAAAATACGGTATGATATTTGATTTTATTTTTCCGGTAAACTTGTCTTTATGCAGGTTCATCCTCATCTTCTCCCAGTATCGTTTCGTTACGCTCTGCAAGGTCATAATAAACTTCATCTGCACGGAACATGTTGCTTCTAAGATCTCCAAGCTCCATCTGACCCATCTGATAATATTTGCAAAGGTAACTTGGGGTATATTTTGTCATAAGCGGGTAATTACCAAAGGTTACGATAATGGCATTACCTGTTGATTCCTTGTTGTTAAGCTTTTGCAGCTCTGAAGGGTAGATAAGCGGTCTTACCTGAGTCTGGTTTGAAACGCTGAACTCTCCTTCCTTTGAACCGGTACTTGAAGAAGTGCTGCTTGTTCGTACCGTCATATTTCCGCAAAGTTCTGAGAACTCTTTACATGTACCGATATCATTTGAACCGATGAACATCTTCATACCGCAGTTACTCTTTACGATATCCGCAACTTTTTCTCCGTATACATTGTTAAGCTGGGAGTAACTCTGTACTACCATGTTAAACCAGATCTTACGGGAACGGCCTACTGTGATCATCTTATCGAATTTTTCGATCTTTGGCATATTACCAAACTCATCAAGGATAAAGTATACGTTTCTTGGAAGAGAAAGGTCTTCTCTTGCACTTGCGACTTTGATAAGTGCCTTATACATACAAAGGATGAATACGGCTGCAAGACCATGTCTTGTATCCTTCTCATCAGGTATCTTCATAAACAGTGCTGTAGGTTTTTCGGCAAACTCTTCTGCATTGATATCCGTAGCTGAAGTAAGTCCGCAAAGACCACGGTCATTAAACATGTTCAGCTTATCAAAGGTAATTGACATGTAGGATGAAAGGGTCGCATCCGCAGCCGAAAGAACCTGTCTTGAAAGGGTAACCGCCTGAGAAAGCGGGTTCCTTCCTTCAAAGTATTTCTTAAGAGCCTCAAACTCATTTTCAGAGTTTGTAAGTGCTTTATTAAGGTTAAAGAAATTAAATTTATCTTTAGTCATGCCAAGCTCAGGATCTGCGCTATCTTCAAGCATAGCAAGACATGTAGCCATGATTATGGATCTTGCACCTTTTTCCCAGAGAGGGTCTTTCTCGTTTTCGATAGGACAGATAACGGAAATAAGGTCGTTAAGATCTTCGTACATCTCGTCGTAGATCTTCTGCTTTGTAACAGATACATCATCCTGGCAGTGAGATACATCGGCATATGCGATTCCGTTATATTCTACCCAGGGCTCTCCTTCCGGAGCGTCGCCGTCGATACGCTTAAGGTCCGGGTATTTATCCATTGAGTCTCTGTGAAGCCTTATGCCGTTGCCTGCATTAAGGTAATCCTGGTACATATCGTAAATGCCGCCAAGTGGGTTCCAGCGGCTTGAAGTATAGGTATCACGAAGGTCAAGTAAAAGTACGTTATATCCTCTTTCCTTAAGGAATTTGGAATGAAGTGAAAAAAGCTCTCCTTTAGGGTCTGTCATGATCATACTGCTTCCTGCTGCAGTTGCGCCAAGAAGCTGGATCATAGGGTTGATAAAGGTGGTAGTTTTACCTGAACCGGTAGCACCGATTACAAGAGAATGGGCTCCCGGAAGGAAGTTTATGCTCATCTTGCCTTTTTTATCTACTATGGCTCTTACAGGGATACCGTCTTTCTTTACTGATGAAAGCTGCTCGTAAGTGTAGCCCGGGAAGTACTTGTCTCTTTCCTTGTCTGTAAGGAATCGGCTGTTTTCAAGAGCCCCTTCCTGCCTTGCATCAAGTCCCTTCTTTTCACGCATTCCCCTTGAGCTCATTGCCGAAAAATGAGTCACAAAGTAGATAAGTGCAAGAACTCCTATACCTGCCAGGCCCTGTATCCACGTAATGGGATCTTTAAGTGCAGACCAGTAAATGACAAATGGTTTTCCCGCCAAAACGTCATTAAGGTTTAACGTGGTAAGTCTTACGATAAAACCAACCGTACCTGCTCCAAAGATGATAAGCAGCGCGTAAACCACAAGCCAGCCGATCTTTATGTTTTTCCATTTCATAACAATACCCCCTTAGGGTGAGCATCAGTATTTTACATTGCTTACAGAGTAATTACCATCATTCGAGTAACGATATACCGTAAAATCCGCTTTACCTTTGTCTGCCTCTATAGCATAATTAAAGCTGCTACCGTCATAGAATCTTAAGATAGATCTGAATTTTTCTCCCAAACTATTATCAGCCTCAAGTTTAAGATCTGCGGCAGGTGTATATGTCGAATATTTGTAATCAAGGAATGTTTCCACGCTCTTAAGCCTATAGCCCAATAACATTTTTGCATTTTTATGGTTTTCTATAATACTGTCTCTAAAGAAGTCATACTGTCCGCAAGCAAAAAGGCCATAATTTATGATACTGCCACCCCGATATACAACGACATAGCCCAGATATCCACGTGTCATAAGGGTTCCCTTTGGTGCTCCCGCATAAACTCTGCCGCCTGAGCGAACGATCATGGTTCCGCCGTTTCTAATTACTATTCTGCAGCCGTTTCCGGAAGATTCAAAAGGCATCACGATGCCCCCATCTTCAACCAGCATCGTACCGCCCTTAAGTTCTATGGCACCGTTTACAAACAGAGCACCTTTTTTAACTACAAGCACTGCACCTTCAGGCACGGTAAGTGTAGCATCTTCCGTAATTACTACGTTGCTGTCCACAATAAGTATCTGATCCGGATCTATGGTAAAGTCATTGTTAAGACAGCTGTAGGTTATTTCTGTTCCGCGGTAAATGCGGAACCTTGTACCCGGCCATCCGCCTCCCGAACCGTCTCCATAAAACTCACCGGCTCTGCCAAAGATAACGGTATCGTTTCCGGAAGTGTTATAAAACATCTGGAATTCGCCGCTCTTCATTGAGCCGCCGCCTTTTGAGGCAAGCTGATCTTTGTCAATAACACTGATCTTGTCATTATCCCAGTCACGTTTTATATCAAAGCCCGTATAATTAAGCCTTGCCTGAGAGGAGTTGCCATTATACAAAGTTATTTTGTATTTTCTACAGTTTCTGTTATCACCATCGGAGCCCACATATGAAAAATAGGGGCTGCTAAGTCTTGTTCTTGTGTAAAAAGACTCGGCGCTGCCGCTCATATAAGGATAATCACTTACCTTCGATGAACTCCAGTGTGTCTTGTCCCTTCCGCTGCTGCCATTCGAAAACCAGGTACTGCCGTCTGCATCATACATAATGAAGCCATAATAAGAATCAGTATTATCGGTTGGGAGAGTATGGACCTTATCCCATCTCCAAACCGTCATAGTCCCGTATTTAGGAGTTCCTCCTGCAGCAAAAACTTTTTTTATCTGAGATCCGTCGCCCTTAAACGGGCCTGCGATGCAAAGACTTAATATTATTATCAGGGATGTAAGCACCCTTGTTATATTCGATTTTAAAAAGCTTTTCTTTTTTTCATTTATCATATACAACACCTATATTTAAGGAGACTCATATTGAAAAAGAGTTTCTTTCCTGAAACTCCCCCAATATGCCTTTATGAATGTACCTGCAAAGGGAGACTTTTCGTCTCCCTTTGCAAAGACAAACATGCTCTTTTACTAGTTGCCTGTATTGCCTGTAGCCCACTGAGTAAGAGGCTGGATAGAAAGTCTTAAAACAAGCATAAGCACGAAGATAAGAACAAAACCGATGATAGCGTTCTTAAGATGTGTTTTAGCTTTCTCTCTGTCCTGAGGCTCTTCTGCTCTTGCAAACTTAACACCAAGGAATACGCAGTAAACTGTACCAAGGGCTCCAACGATAGCGATAGCCGGTGAAAGTAAGCTGTTGATAAGCTTTACGATAGGCGAAGCCACGTTGTTAAAGTCAGGTGCATTTCCTGCTGACTGAGTGCTGTTTGCAGCTGCCATAGCAGATACAGGAAGCATCATAACTGCGTTTGCTGCCATGATACCAAGTACTCGAGCTTTCTTAAGTAAATCCTTCATAGTGATTCCTCCTTATTTTTAGGGAAATATAGATGTATATATAATACCTCTGATAGTCCAACAAATGTCCAACAATTTCAAGGCTTTTTACATATTTTATCTACATTTCGCCAAGAATACGATCAATATATGCCTCCGTGGTGCTTGCCCACGAATATGCACTCATATACTCTCCGCGATAAGAATCTATCGCATTTTTTTTACCGGCAAAAAGCTGATATAAATCACAGCTGAATCTTTCCGGACAGGCTCTCATCTGTCCCTTTGACAGCTCCACTATATCGCTTATGCCGTACTCCAAAAGAGTCTGCCTTAAAGACCTTATGATAACGTCAAGCTGTTTTTGCATAGAGCGGTCATAGGCCCGGTCTTCCCAAAGAGCCGAGAAGATAAACCCTCTTGCCATGTTTCCGCCCTGACGGTCTATAAGGAAAGCTAAAAGTTCCTTTGATTTTGACCTTGAAAAATTAACAACTTTGCCGTCTACAAATACATTAAATTCACCAAAAGTCTGGACCAGAACCTTTCCCGCAGCATTTTTCTGCTTTGTCAGTATCACATGATCAAACTCCTTGTAAAGATCCTCTTTACTGCAGGGTTTTAATAAATAACCTGATGCATGAAGTTTAAGCGCCTCATAAGCGAACTTGTCGCTATCGGCTAAAAATATAACAGAAATATCAGGGTACAGTTCCTTTACTCTTTTACCAAGATCAAGGCTTTCAGATGGATTTTTGCCCATATCAATAAGCACAACGTCTGCAGCGGACTCGGTAAGCCAGACAATGGCATCTGCCCCGTCATTAAACTTTTGTACATCCGCCTGCTCGCTTAAAGCCGCAAAAGCCTCGCAGCACACGCACGCTTCATTATCAAGACTATGTTCATCTTCGTCAATGCATATGACTGTCAGTCCCATAAATACTCCTATTGATACTTCTCATGCCTTAGGTCTACTTTGCAAGTGAGGCAGGTTTTTCAGCCTGTTTTTTAGGCTGTGCCACTAAAGCTTCTTTAAGCTTTTTGCTTTGTTCTTTGATCTGCGTTTTCGCCTGATTAAGATCAAACTTTTTGATGTCGTTCTGGTACACCTTTATTGTTTTTGTGTTTTCAACGTACTTACTCTTAAGTTCTTCATTTGTGAGCCTTTTACCGCTGTCGGTAAATAATTTGTTTGCTTCTTTAAGCGTATTTCGAGTGCGGTTTCTGTCGTTTTGTATCTCCTTCTTACTCTTGTCGTATGTCTTAGGGTCTGCATAGCTTTTGATCCTGCCAACATAATGCCCTAAAGTCTCATTTTTGCCAAGGCTCCAGTTACTTCCGTCAAGGTTGTTGATCATATTAAGGCTTTTGTACGTAGACTTAACATATTCATCATGAGTAACAAACGGATTCGATCGTACCTTTCCCTCATTTTCAAGCATTTTTTCAACTTTAGCGCGTACTTTATTCTGCATAGTGTTTACAATAGCATTGGTGCGCTCTGCCATATCAGTCTTCACATCTGCCATGACATCAAGAGCCGCTTTGATACGAGGCTGCTCTCTCTTTTGTTTGCCGGGGTCGTCCCTTCTTTTCGGGTCCTTTTCAAACTGCTCACTCTTATGATCAAGGTATGCCTGAATTTTATCTGCTATAACAGCTTCCTTTTCATGCATTTCAATGAGTATATCTGTCCTTACTTTGCCCTTAGAGTCTGCAAAAAAATTAACATCTGAATAATCTTTAAGCTCTTCCACCTTTTCAACGATCTGCTTATACTCATTTGAACCGGCACCAAGCATGTTAAAGTCTGCCGATTTTATCTTCTCATACCAGCCGTTTATCTTCTGCTTTGCTGCTGCGAGCGGATCAGCCTTAGGCTCACTTCTTTCAGCCTCATCGACCTTTTCCATCTCCTTGAGATTTTTATCCCTTTCAGCCTTATATTCCTGAACAACCTTCTGTTTATCAAGAACTGAATCGATCAGCTTAGCATATGCTTTTATCTCTTTGGCACCCTCAAGTCTTGCCTTACCTGCAGTGGTGCTCGGAGAACCCGCATGTTCGATATAAGAATCTGCGTTAATGTTAAGGCGATAGACATCTGCTACCGTATCCTTTATAAGCTTATCTCTTTGTTCTACAGTAAGAGCTTTTAATTCTCTTCCTTCTTTAACACCGCCTGCCGCAAGTATTTTAAGGTTTTCCTGAACCTTCTGAGCACTTTCTCTTAAAGATAAATGTTGCGGTGATTCCGACGTGAATATGCCCGATCTTGCCGTATTAAATTTGTTAAGAGCCGCGTCAAGGCTTTCAGCCTGAGGAACATCCATAGCCATGATGTCTGCAGAATAATTCTCAATAAGTCCCGAAAGACCTCTTGCACCCATAAAATCCTGAAGCTGTGACTCTTTTACAAAAAAGTCTTTTATCTCAGGGGAGGCATTTTGAAGCTTTTCATACATTTCTCCCGACTTGTAGATAATATCTAATTTGTCGGCATTCATATCCTTCAGAAAAGCATCTCTTTCAGTAACCGTCATTTGATCTTTATTAAGCTCAAACATCTGATGCTTTGCCTGAATGGCAAGTGCTTTTTCGGCAAATTCATTAAGGCCAAGTTCTTTTACAACCTTTTGGGTTTGGGCTATCTTGTCTTCTGCAAAAGGATTTTCTCCAAGCTGAGCCTGAATACTTGAAAAAACATCAAAACTCTTATCTCTGAAACGGCTATGGGTTTCCATAGAGATACCTTTTGCAAAGTTATCGACATAGGCCTTCTCTGTAGCAAGTATATTACGTTCAAACATTTTGGCATCAGCTGTCTCCGGATGGTCCTTTGCGAAAGCTTCAGCCTCAGCCATATGAGTAGAAAGCTTTTCTGAAAACTCTCTTGCTATTTCTTTTGCCGCTTTGTCTGCTTCAGGTGTATACTTACCGTTTTCAAAATTTTGACTTCCGGTAACGCCAAGATACGCTCCCATCGCATCGCCATCTCCGTAATACACATACAGAGTACCTGACGCATCTCCAAGAGCTTTATTGTCAAGTTCATTGTTTATAGGAGTCGGCATAGGACCGGCTTTTATGGCTTCTTCTCTATTGTAAGCTACAGCGACTTTATTTCCTTCAAGATAGTTTTGAATTTTCGCATACTTCTCGTTGTGAGAATCAAAGAAACCATCGACCTTCTCTCCCATTTTTTCCATTTCGGATTTTGTATTTACACGGGTATTCCAGACAGTATTCTTAAACTCATTAAATTCAGCTTTATATGCATTAAGTTCGTCCTGTTCCTGAAGCAGCGCATTACGTGTCTCATCATCTTTCGCTCCTTTGATCCTCGTTTCCAGCTGTGCTGTACGCTTTTTAAGAGCCTGCTCCTGCATGCCAACCTGTGCAAGAACATAAAGATGCTTGCTGTCATACCCCATATCAACAGCCCTGACTTCGCCCCTCATATAACCTATCATATCGTTTATATCTCGGTTTTCATCCGGAAGTTTTCCCGTCAGGTGTCCAAGGGAATTATTAAGAACTTTATCGTACTGTTTTCTATCCTCTATATTAAATAGTCTGTCAAAAGCCTCTACTGTTTTAGCATGAGATTTTCTAATGTCATTTAAGTATTTTCTCTCATCCTCTGCAGTCCAGCCTTTTTCTTCCGCCTGCTGTCTTGCAAACTGTATCTTTATTTCTTCGATGCCTGAGCGCAAGACTGTCATGTAGTCGTCATATATAGGTTCTCCGCCTTTTTCGCCTTTCCCCTCAAGAACATCCACACACTTATCAAGGCCAATTGTATCAAATTCAGGCGCACTGCCAAAAAGGCCATTTAACATGGATAAATACGGAGCATGATAGTCGGCTTCGATAATATTTCCTGCCTTAGGGTTGTAATACTTAATGGCATCGTCAAACCAGTCTGCAAGTTCATTTGCCTTTTCGTTATACTTTATTCCGGCCGGATCTTTTCTATCCTTATAGAGATTACGAAAGTAATCACCTGTTTCTTTCACGATACTTGCCATCTTAGGATAATTATCCTGAAGTATTTTAGTCTCCTCAGGATTCGTATACCCCATATAAGAATTGGATCTCGTGTTTGCAAGTATACGGGCGTTGTTACCATATACTGTTGCTCCTACAACCTTATTTTGTTGTACATAATCCGCAAATAACTCTTCATCTGTTTTCCCGGTAGAAACATATGCAAAATCCGAGTGCTCATTGGATATATCATTCATAATAGCATTATAATGATCCATTTGAGTGTTTTTTCCGATAACAACCGAAGGACCGCCGCCAAACATCTGCAATTTCTTATACATTTCAAATGTATTCAATTCTCTTCCTTCCAAAGCCCACGGATAAAGCTCACCATTCTTATTTCTCTCAGGTGGCATATAAATCCCTCCTTTAACTAAAAGTTTGCTTCACTCAGTCGTATATATACCAGTCACAATCCAACTAATGCGATTTATGTATTCACGTTCTCGCATAATTTCCTATAATATTAGTATATAACAACTTCGTTTCATTTGCACGAACTTTTTTAAAAAATATTTATTTTGTTTTTGCTTCAACTTCAGCTTTCCTGGTTTGCTTAGCTTCAAGGTTTTCTTTTAGCTTCTTATTCTCAGCCGCATTCTTTGCTTTTGCCTGCTTTACATCAAACTTTGCCACGTCTTTTTTGTATCCGCTCTTTGTATTTGCAAATCTGTCCTGAAGCTGTGAGTTGGTTAGTTTTTCACCGCTGTTTTTAAACAGTTCGCTGGCGTTTTTAAGAACATTGCGGGCTACGTTGGTCTTATCGTTTATTGCTGTCTTGTAATCCGCTTTATATAGCTTTTCGTTTGACATACTTTCAACATTCTTGATAAATTCGCTTAGTGAAGAGCCCTCTTTGTATTCCCATTTTCTTCCGTCCATGTTGTTGATCATATTAAGACTGTTGTATACGGAAGTCCTGAATTCTTCCTTACCGATGCCTTCTTTGGCTCTCTTTTCTTCTTCTGCCTGAAGCATACCCGCAAGTTTATTCTTATTGACCTCTACTACGGTATTAACTACCCTTCCTGTCCTTTCAGCATGAACATCCTTTACCTGTTTTAAAAGATCGGTAACGGTTTTGATCCTTGGCTGTTCACGTTTCTGCTTTGAAGGATCGTCCCTGCGCTTAGGGTCTTTATCAAACTGAGCCTGCTTGTGATCAAGGTATGCTTCCATACTTTTTATCACTTCTTCTTCTAATTCATGAATATAAAGGAGTTGGCCCATGGTCAGATTTTGCATGTCGTCGGTAGCATTAACTGCATATCTTGAAAGATTGCTTAGTGATTCCTTTATGCTGTCAAACTCTTTTGAACCAACCGAAAAGTCAACTTTTTTGATCTCATTTGACCAGTCGTCCGTAAGATCAAAATAATCTTTTACAACATCTTTTTTAGCTTTAGAAGTTCTTGCAGGTTCTGTCCTTTCGGGTGTTATCATTTCAGGTGCTTTATCTGCGGCACGTTTATAGATATCGTTAAAAGAAACCTCTTTACCTCGAATATCTTGTGCTCTTTCTCTTATCTGCTCTCCTTTTTCAGGATCTACAAGGTTTAATATGCCAAGAGCTCCCGCAAATCTGTCTTCACCGATCTGTGTACTTTTATTGCCGATCTTTCTGTCGGTAAGATAGTTCTGCGTCACTTTCGAAAGCTTTCCGTAGTTTTCGCCAAGGGCCTTTAGCTGCATATCGCTAAGAGGTTCTTTGTCTGAAAGCTCAGCAACGACTTTTGCAGTATTCATAAGGTCGGTATATTCCTTGCTGTTCCTGTGAAGAAACGAGCCGCCGCCGGTCTTTTTCATCATTTCATAGCATTGTTTAAACTGCTCTTTAAATCCCGGATCTAACACCTTATCTACATTGCTGATGTTTTCAGCCTGCTTAACAGCCTTTCCGAGGGCCCCCTCTTCATAGCGGGCATTTATGTTTAATGCGGTTATGATATTTTCCATGGCCATGTTTTCACTACGTGAAAGCTGCTCGGGTGCAGACGCTTCCTCACACTTTCTGGCAAACTGTGCAGTCTTTTCTCCAAGATCTTTAAAGAATTCATTCTTCTGCGAGACACTTGAAAAGCCTTCCTTAAGCTTGTCTGAACACTGCTTGCCAAGATCCTTTATTTCGCCTGCCAGTTTTTTAAATTCATCCGGAAGATCATCGATACTTGCTCCAAGTCCGGATGCAGTTCCAAATATGCCTTTAACCTGCGAGGCATAGTCATCAAGCTGTCTGCTCTCTTCAGGAGTCAGGTTTTTTATAACACCCAATCTTCTCTCTCCAAGTTGCTGTGCCGCTATTTTAGTGGTATGCTTTTCGTCTTCATAGAGTAAACGCATTGCAGTTCGTAATTCATCATTGTTATTTGTTTTCTCAAAGAACTCACTCATTTCAGCCTCGGATGTTTCAGAAAGTGCTATAGCAGCCTCGTGAAGTTTTCCAAGCTTCATATCCTGAGATTCTTTGAACTTTTGCTCTGAAAAAGCGGCAGGTCTTTCTATAATAGCCCTGTCAGCCTGACCCTTGAAGTCATAATACTCTCTGTTGGCCTCAAGGTAACCAAGGATCTTATCGGCTGTCTTCTTTACGGTTCCGGTCATCTGCCGGTACTCTTCCCCGGTAGGAAGATGATCAAACTGATCCTTTATTATTGTAGTTATATTCATAATATTGTCAGAATATATATCGTTTGCATCAAGGCTATCCGAGAAACTTCTGTCAAGTATGGTCTTATAATTACCCACATAGGCCTTAAGGAAGGGTTCTTTATCCATAAGCTCCTTGTCTGCCAAAAGTCTTTTTGCAAAAGAAAGAGAATCTGAAAGGTATTCTTTTACATCGTTATAATATTCGTTTTCCGGATTTAATATGTTGCGCGTTAAACCCGAAGCATGTTCAACTACAAATGCGCCATCCTTTGCGGCACCCACCATGTTGTTAGCAAAGTCTTGATTGTCAACCAAAATCTGAATATCATTCTGATACTTTTCAAGTCCCGGAAAATTTGCCAGATTTTTTGTTAAGCTCATGCAATGATTAATATCTTCAAGTGCTATGCTCATACGAAAGTCTCCCTTCATTTACAGGCGGCAGAAAGAAAAATAAAAAACTATTTTCTTCCTGCTGCCATTTCTTTTTTAGGCTTGGCAGCTACCAGCCTTTCCTTATATTTGTTTACCTCAGCTTTAATCTTTTCTCTTGTTGTTTTAGGGTCATACCTATACGGTCCTTCCATATATTTCCGACCCTTTTTATCAAGTATTTTTAAATATTTTTGTTTAAGTGTAAAATTAAGGTACTTTGACCCATCTTTTCTAAAGAGATCATTAGCCTCCTTAGCTACAGGCCTTGCCGGATTGCTCTTGTCATTTTTAACCTGATCAATGCTTACATCGTAAGTCTTCTCATCTGCCATGCTCTCCAGTCTCTTGATGTACTCATTTGCAGATTCATTTTCACCCATCTTCCATTTTTGGCCGTCAAGGTTACGAATCATGTTAAGGCTTTTATATACGGAAACAATATAATCTTTCCCGCCCATCCCATTGTTATCTCTGAGGTGATCTTCAGCCGCAAGGTTGTTTTCAAGCTCTGTTCTATACTGATCTTGATATATTTCAGAAATGATCGCCTTTTTTTCGTAATTTGCGCTCATAACATCTTCAAGGATCTCCATAACAGCTTTTATCCTTGGCTGCTCACGTTTCTGATTTGACGGATCATCACGTCGCTTTGGATCTTTGCTAAACTGTTCGCTCTTATGATCGAGGTAGTCTCTAAGTTTTGCTATAAGGCTGAGTTCCCTGTCATGCGCATATTTCAGGTGTACAAGATCCGGGCCCCCGTCAGGATTTTTAAAGTCAATATTAGCATACTTAAGCTCTTCCAGTTCTTCCACGATCCTGTCAAACTCTTTTGAGCCTGCGCCAAGCATCTTAAAATCAACCTTCTTGATCTTTTTAAACCAGCCATCGGTAACATTTATATAATCATTGTGATCAACAACTTCCGGCTCACTTTTTTCAGGTTCAGGAGCCTTATTTTGTACGATCCTTGTACCGATCTTGCTGCGCATACGGGCTTCTATGCCGCTAAATGTTACCTCAAGTGATCTTTTTTCAGAGGCTGCCTGTCTTATCTTTTCTGCTTTTTCAGGGTCAACCATATTAAGTATTCCCAGAGCCGCCGTAAATCTGTCTTCACCAAAATCTGTTGCCTTTGGTCCGATATTTTTATCATTAAGATACTTTCCTGCAGCTTCCGAGATCTTCCTGAAAGATTCTCCCATGGCTTTTTTTTGCATCTCATTTAATGAGTCTTTCGTAAACATAACAGAAAGATTTCTTACCTCATTAAGGAGATTGGTATAATTTTTACTGTTCTTATGAAAAGCAGCGCCTTCTCCTGTATTTGCCATCAACCTGTAAAAGCTTGCAAATTTAACCCTGAAATCAAGCTCTTCGGTCTTTTCATAATTAAGCATATCGTCTGCCATCTGTGCAGCCTGAGACATGGCTCCGTTAATGTCTTTTGTTTTGTCTCTGAATTGCTGGGCAATACTTGTCAAAGCCGTCTTGGTTTGCTCAGACAAAGTATTTGTATCGACAGGTTTCTGACTTTCAAACTTTCTTTCATAGTCTTTGATGGTCATGCATATTTCTTTAAAGAATGCTCTCTTCTCATCAGGATTGGCAAAACCTTCTTCAAGCTTCTTTGCGCATGATTCTCCAAGATCTTTTATCTCCGTAGCGATCTCCTTGTACCCTTCAGGCAGATCTTCTATGTTTCCACCGGTTGATGCCGCTCCTTTAATAATGCTTTTTATCTGGAAAGAAAGGCGCTCAAGGAATCTGGCCTCCTCATTGGTAAAACCTTTTTGAAGAGCTCCGGCTCTCTTTTCCATGTCTTTTATTGTTTTTTCAATGCCGGTTTTTTTATTCTCATAAATATCTCTTAAGACCGAATCTACGCTTTTTTCATTGTTTGTCTTGATCAAGAATTGTTTCAGGTCTTCTCTCGGGATTTTTGTGAGTTTTTCTGTTGCTTTTTTCAGCCTGTTAAGACTCTTTAATGTCTTCTCCTTATAGTCTGCATCATTGAATGTTTCAGGATTTTTGCTCATAGCTTTATCTGCCAGGCCCGGAAGATTGTTATATGCGCTAAAGGCATTAAAAAATCCCATAATATCCTCTGCGATCTTTTTATCTTTATCTGTCATTTGCAGCATTTCGGTTTCAGTCGGAAGATTTTCAAACTGATTCATAAAAACCATTGCCAGGCCCGTTATGGAATCAGCATATATATCATCTTTTTCAAGCTTGTCTGATATGCCTCTGTCTATAAAAGTCTTTATCGTTCCCACAAAAGCCTTTAAAAACGGTTCTTTATCCATAAGTTCTTTGTCTGCAAGAAGCTTGTTATAGAAAGACTTTGCCCCTGAAAGATACTGTTCCATAACATCATAGTTTTCGCTTTTTTCTTTAAATACCGTAATAATATTAATATCCGACGGAGTCTCATCTTTCATTCCGTTCATATATGCTTCTGACTGAAGCTGATAAAGAGCCTGATTATCAATGTTTGATGTAAGGAAAAGCATTTCCGGCCCATAATCATCAAGCCCCGGAAAATTTCTTAATGCTCTTACCAAAGCTTCCACATTAAGCAGATTGCTATATAATAAACCCATTTTAAGTTCTCCTTTCTGCTATAGGGATTTTTTTGGCGCAGCTGCCTTTTTTTCGTTAACTTTTGGCTTCTGTACTTTACCATTTATCTTGGCTTTTTCTCGCATACGGGCTTCAAGGTCTTCAAACTTTATCGATACGCCTCTTATTCCCTCGGCTCTTTCTCTGACCATTTCCGCATTTACAGGGTCAACCATTTTAAGTATTCCAAGAGCTGCCTCAAATCTGTTTTCCCCTACTTCCGTTTTCTTTATACCCATCTTCTGTTCAGTAAGGTACTTACGGGCTGACTTTGAGATCTTGTCAAAAGAATCACTGATGGCTTTTCTTTGCATTTCACTTGGAGGATCTAAAGCAAGGAGCTTAGCCAGATTCTTTACATTTTTGTAGAGATCGTTGTATTCCTTGCTGTTCTTATGAAACTTGTATCCCACTCCGGTTTCGGTAAACATCTTGCAAAAGCCTGCAAAGTTCTGTTTAAAGTCTTTCTTAAGGGCTTTTTCCTGTATCTCAATGCTTTCTCCGGCTTTCATAAACTGATACATAGGTCCGGTCTTTTTAAGGGTATCGGTAGCAAAGCGCTTACATATCATCTCATAGGCTCTGCTTTGATTTTCGTCAAGCTTGCTCACGTCCATTTTGTCGCTGTCATATAGTTCATCATAATGTTTTATCACATTAGCCACATTAAGTATAAATGCTCTTTTTTCTTCCGGAGAATCAAAGCCTTGTTCCAGTTTTTCTTTGCACTGCTCACCTAATCTTTTCATATCAAGAGCAATGTCTTTACGCACTCCTTCAAGGAGATACTCAATTCCGGATCCGGCTCCTTCGCAGCTTTTGATCGTGTCCTTTATCCTGGCAGAAAAATTTTCAAAAAGTTTTATCTCTTCATCGCTGAATCCTTTGTTCATGTACTTTATCTTGTTATCAAGCTGCTCTATAGCTACTGAAAAGTCATGTTTTTTGTTGTCATACAGATCGTCCAGGGCGGTATCAATTTTATCTGTATTTTTTGTATTACGGCAGAACTGTTTCATTTCATCCTTTGTGATTTTTCCTAAGTTTACCGTTGCTTCTTTCAATTTTTCAACTTTTTCAATAAGGGCTTTCTTATAATTTTCATCTTTGAATTTAGCAGGGTCTTTTTCCATAGCCTTATCGCCAAACTCTGCAAAATTCGCATACTCGCTGAAAGCTTTCATATAAGCCATGATCGCATCGGCGACTTTCCTGCCGTTATCATCCAGCTTGTTATAATCGCTCGTCGTAGGCATATTCATATTAAATGTATCGAGCAAAACAGCAGCAATACCCATTGTATTCTCGTTATAAATATCTTCTGCTTCAGGTTTATCAGAAACAGCCCTGTCAAGCACCGACTTATACAATTCAAGATACGAACCTAAAAATGGCTCTTTTTTCATCAGTTCTTTATCTTCCAAAAGATATTTAACGGCAATCTGCAATTGTGTAAAATATTGCTCTAAATTCCTGTAGTGAGGAGCGCTCTTGATGATCGTATCATGGTGAAGTCCCGAATTCGTTTCTACGTTTTCGCCATTTAAGATGGCTTCGTCAAAAAGGTCCTCAATTATGTGCTTATTATTAACGAGAAACTTTACGCTTTCGTTATTATTATCAAGCCCCGGGAACTTTGGGATAGTGCGTGAAAGTGCTATTGCATAATTAATTTCCTGTACTGAAATACCCATAACTTATCTCCTTTTTATCACTTCTTTATTTCCGGCATCATTTACAAACAGATCACTTGATAATATTTGCCGGCGCTTTTTTTGCCTCCTGCTTCTTTCCCTCAGCTTTGACCTCTTTCTCAGGTCCTGCCAAAAACTCTTTTCTAATTTTTTGATCCAGTTTGCCTATCTTGCTCTTTGCACTTCCGGCATCGTATTCAGGTACATTCATAAGATCAATGTCCTTATTATTTGCATCTAACGCAAATTTTAAGTCATCATTACTTCTTACGGCTTTGTTTTCCTTATATTTTTTATATTCTTCTGCAAAAGTCTTGTATACCCTGTCATTCTTTTGGTTTTTGATCCAGCCTGTATTGTAACGGAAATGATCAGGGTCGGAGTACATAGACAGCCTGCTGCAATAGTCTCTCAAGCTTTCATTTTTTTCAGGAACCCATTTCTTTCCGTCAAGGTTGTCGATTATCTTAAGACTTGCAAATAAATTGACCTGATAATCATCAGCCTTAATATTTGGATCCTTCCTTTTTTTCTCTTTTGCTTCAAGGAGTTTTTCAACATTTGCCCTTTCCTTTTGCATAATGTCAACTACCACGTCGGTTCTGTCAACCATTGATGTCTGAACTTCCTTAAAAACATCAAGTACAGCCTTGAGTCTAGGCTGCTCACGTTTTTGCCTTGCAGGATCATCACGTCTTTTGGGGTCTTTTTTAAACTGCTCACGTTTATAAAGAAGGTATTTCGTAAGGCTTTCTGAAAGCTCTTCCTCAAGTTCATGTATCTCAATAAGCGAATGCATTGAAACTACGCCCTTTTTATCAGGCTTTGTCTGAGCAACCGTCTCCTTATATTTATTTACATTCTTAACGATCTCATCAAATTCCTTCGAGCCTTTACCCAGCATGAAAAAGTCCACATCATTTATCATCTTAGACCACTTTGCGGCCTGCTTTTTTGCGTTGTTAAGCAAACTTCTCTCATTGAAATAAGCATCTGCCACAAAATCTTTTGCTGCATTCTTTTTATATTCATAATTACTTTTATACTCACTATGCACTTTCTGGATATCTTTAAAAGGCTCTATATCATGATCTTTAAAGAATTTATCCACCTTCGCTTCGACAGCTTCCATCTCAGCTTTACCGTTAACTTTTGTATTCCATAATTCATTCTTAAAAGTCTCAAATTCCGCCTTATACCGGTTAAGTGCCTCTATGTTTGCAGTAATCTTTGCTTTTTCTTCCGGATCGGTAGTGTTTTCAAGCTTCTGCGGATAAGTTATCGAGTATTTTTTAAGTAACTGATCCTGAAGACCCACCTGTCCCAGTATATAAAGGTGCATACTGTCATAACCCATGTCTATAGCCTGCGTCTCGCCTCTTAAATAGCCAATGGAATCATTTACATCTCTGCTATCCATGTACGATTTTCCTATGGTATGGTCAAGGTGGTTATTTAACACATCGTCCATTTCTTTAGTGGCCTCAACATCCCACAGTCTGTCAAAAGCCTCAACAATTCTTTTATGGGATGCTTTTAGCCTTTTTAGATACCATTCCTCTTTTTTCAGGCTCCAGCCACCGTTTTCTTCTGCCTTTTGTCTTTCATACTGTATCTCTGTCTCAACAGCACCGCTGGTCATAAGAGTCATATAGTCTTTATATATGGCAGGTCCGTTCTCTGGTTCCAAGGTCTTTATAACTTTTTCAAATCCCTCTTTCGCAAATTTAGGTGCGCTGGTGACCAAAGCATTCAGCTGCTGAAGAACCGGATTATCTGTCTGAGCTTTTGCTATGTTTCCCGCCGTCGGATCTCCTAATCTTGTATTAAGATCGATCCAAGCTATAAACCGGTCTACATATTCTGCTATCTTTTTCCCTTCCTCGTCTTTTCTTTCTGCATAAAGACTCTTGTAATACTTTTTTATATCTTCCGCGATTTCTTTTGTTTTATTGTACACACTAAGAACCTGAGGTTTATCTTCATTGCTAATAATCCCTTTAAAAATCGATTTGGCTTTCGCATAATCCGTAGGGGCATAACAGATCTGAGAACCACCCGCAATATATGCGCCGTATATCTTACCTGCTTTTACATCTTTTGTAAGATCAGCCGGGGGAGTCACTAACAGCTTACTTCTTATTTCATCAAGCTCCATGTTTAATTCCATCAGATCAGCCATTTTATTTGCCGGTGCTGAATAATTATTAAGAAGCACAATAAGCTGATAAGCAGACTCAAAGGTAGTAAAATCATATTTTTTATAGTTCCAGGCCATATTCTTTTCATTTGGTATTATTACATTTGACATAGCAATTCTCCTTTTCTTTACTCATTTTTTCCATTAATGGTATTGTTTTGAAAGATTATAACGCGGTCAATCCAACAAATGTCCAACAAATTTTGATAATTTTTTAGATTTTTTAGAAATACTTGAAACAAAAAAGAGTTTGCCTGAATAATATTCAGGCAAACTCCATATTTTGTGAATTTTGGTATGATCACTAAGATGTTATAGTTTAAAGTTTAAAGAAGTCAATTGCTTCAGTCATACCCTGATTTGTATTGCTCATATCAACTGCAGCTTCCTGAGTCTCGTTACATGCCTTGGTAACAACCTGACATGCAGCGGATACTTCTTCTGCTGAAGCTCCAAGCTCTTCTGAGATAGCTCCAAGATCTGATGTGGTCTTTGAAAGCTCATCTTTGATTCCGTTAAGTCTTCCGGACATTTCTTTGATGATCTCAATCTCAGCAATAGAGGACTCAACTGATTCAGAAAGTACACTGAACTTCTGCTGGGTGGTTTCGATATCTTCCTGCTCTTTGTTGATAACTTCAAATACTTTATTTGAAATCTCAACGGTTCCGTTTGAAAGTGTAACAATATCGTCGATGATCTGCTTGATCTCTCTTGCGGAATCTGCTGAAGAATCAGCAAGTGCTCTGATCTCATCTGCAACTACCGCAAATCCACGTCCTGCTTCTCCTGCTCTTGCAGCCTCGATAGAAGCATTGAGTGAAAGGAGATTTGTCTGGGCTGCGATAGACTCGATAGCCTGAACTGCAGATCCGATCTTTTCTACAGCTGCATTTGTCTCAGCGATCTTATCTGAAATATTCTTCATGGCTGCTACAGATTCGTTACCACTGGTGTATACAGATCTCATGCACTCAGAAGCCTCATCGTTGGCACTCTTGATGGTATGTGACTCATCAAAAAGATTTGAAACATTACTGTTAAGTGTATCAACATCATCGCCAAGT
>JAEEOQ010000142.1 GCA_016284355.1 Lachnospiraceae bacterium | reverse complement strand
TTCTGAATACTATTTATGTGGAGGGTTTTATGAACGAGAATATTTATAAGCGTAATGATCTTTTAGCTAAGAAGGTTATGGCAGGTTTTGAGTCAAGAAATATGAAGGCCTACTACGCAAAAGATAAGGAGGAGGCGCTTAAGATCGCCCTTAGCCTTATCCCTGAAGGTTCTTCCGTTACTATGGGAGGCGCTATGTCGGCCCATGAGATCGGTCTTGTGGATGCTGTTAAAAAGGGGAATTATAACTTTATTGACAGAGATGCCACAGAGGACAAGCGTGCAGCAATGCTTGCGGCTTATGATGCAGACTATTTCCTTACAAGTGCAAATGCCGTTACAGAAGACGGCGTTATGGTCAATATAGACGGCAATTCAAACAGGGTTTCAGCCATTGCTCAGGGGCCAAAGCATGTTATCGTAATTATCGGCATGAATAAAGTGTGCCCTGATGTTGACAGTGCAATGAAACGAGCAAGAAATGTGGCAGCGCCAATAAACGCACAGCGCTTTGGACTTGCTACGCCATGTTCAAAGACAGGTGCCTGTGCAAACTGCAAGTCACCTGATACTATCTGCTGTCAGTTCCTTATTACCAGATATTCACGCCATGAAGGCCGCATACAGGTCATCGTGGTAAACGACTCACTTGGATTTTAATGCGGAGGAAAAAGACTTGAACGCCAACGAATATCAGAAACTTGCAATGACAACGCTTAATCCGGCACTTGATAAAAAAGACGTGCTTATAAACAGCGTAATGGGGCTTTGCGGCGAGTCCGGAGAAGCCATAGATATAGTTAAAAAGTGGCTGGCCCAGGGCCATGAGCTTGATAAAGAGCATCTGTCAAAGGAGCTTGGTGATATCGCCTGGTACCTGGCAGAAGCAGCTACAGCTCTTGATCTTAATCTTGATGACATCCTTGCTGCCAATATCGAAAAGCTCAAGAAACGCTATCCGGAAGGTTTTGACTCAAGCCGCTCTGTTAACAGAGAAGAATAAAAGTTTTTTACAAAAACTGTTGACAGACTATTTGATGTCTAGTATAGTGAAATCTAACAATTTGAAAGGAAACCTGTAACATGGAGAAATTAACTCTCACAAATAACAATATGGTCAAGTACCAGCCCGTCATGTATATGAATGGGTATGTTGTTATGCGAAAGATAAGGTCATTTTACAGGCTAATTCCTTAAGTTTGCCGGATTTATTTTATTTAGATCACTAAGACCTTATCAAGCAGAAGTTTGATAAGGTCTTTTTTTATTTTAAGGAGGAGATGCAGATGAATTACATCGGAACGAAAGAAATCGAAACAGAAAGGCTCATTCTTAGGAGATTTACCATTGATGACGCGCAGGATATGTATGATAACTGGGCAAGCGACCCAGAGGTAACAAAGTTTCTCACCTGGCCGGTACATGAAAATGTTGATGCAACAAGAGCTCTCCTTGAGGGCTGGATAAAGCATTATGAAGAGGGAGATACCTTTAACTGGGCAATCGAGCTAAAAGAAAACGGATCGGTTATTGGCAACATTTCAGTAGTCGGTTTTAAAGAAGCTGCCAAGGCTGCAGATATAGGCTATTGCATGAGCAGAGCATACTGGGGAAACGGCATAATGCCGGAAGCATTAAAGGCAGTTATGGATTATCTTTTTGATAAAGTAGGACTAAACCGCGTAGCAGCCTGCCACGATTCCAACAACCCAAAATCAGGCAGAGTTATGGATAAAGCCGGAATGAAACTTGAAGGCACGCTTCGGTGCGCAGGCCACAATAATCAGGGAATCTGCGATGAGGTTTGGCACTCTATGATAAAAGCCGACAGAGAAGGCTTAAAATAATACTATCTAAGAGGAGAATAGCAAATGATCATAAAAAATGAAATCCCGTTACTTGAATATGACGACAGTTCCCCGGAGATAATCCCTGCAGATCACGACTGGACAGCCGAAAAGCTTCCGGAAAAATGTCTCTTTGCATTCCTTGGAGATGTTATTCATGAATATGCTTTAAAGCATAATGCGCGAATTGTCGAAACGCTGCAGACAGTATCAAATGAGATAAAGATATACGTTTTAAACAATGGCAAGGAAGATGTTTGCCTTGTGCAGTCACTTATAGGTGCCGCTTCGGCAACCATGATACTTGATACCTTACTAAGCTGCGGGGTCAAAAAAGTAATAGCTGTAGGCTCCTGCGGAGTTCTTGCAGACCTTCCTGAAAATGCCTTTATAGTACCGACAAAGGCACTGAGGGCAGAAGGAACATCTTATCACTATCTTCCTGCTTCAAGATACATTGAACTTGACAGCGAGCCTATAAATGCCATAGAAAGCACCTTTAAGAAGCATGGTCTCCCGTTCGTTACCTGTACCACCTGGACAACTGACGGTTTCTTTAGAGAGACAAGAGACATGGTAAAATACCGCCTTAGCGAGGGCTGCTCTGTAGTTGAAATGGAGTGCGCCGCCCTTGCGGCCTGCGCAAGGAAACGCAGAGCCTCCTATGGCCAGTTCCTGTTTACAGCAGACTCACTCGCAAACGTAACCGAATACGACGCCAGAGACTTTGGATCGGACTCCCACGAAAAAGCCCTGCACTTAGGGCTGGCGGTATTAGAAGAAATGGATTAATTATATATTCTGCTTCATAAATTATGCTTGGATCAGATCTGACCCTCAAGCCTGCTGCGCACCGCTAACGCGGCTACGGGCTTGACAACCAGATCTGATTCAAGCAAAGGGTAATTAAGCAGAATTAACTTTTGGAAGCCAATTAGGCTCAAAAAGTTCCCGTTTTTATTGTATTTATGCGATTTATCTTGTAAAATAAAGGATGAACTATTTAAAGAAAATCTGATAATTATATTTTGAATTGACATAAGGATACAAGCCAGTACATATCACTGATACTACGCCATAGGTGATACTATAGATTTTTATGCTTATCCAATATGTCATAAACAGAAGTTTAAAGATGAGAGTGTGGAAACACAAGGAGTTGACTCAGGTAATTTTGATGATTAACTCTTAGGCAGTTGGAAAACTAAAGAGAGCGGAGAGGATTAAAAACCTTTGATCCTTAATGAATAAACCATAATAAGCATGAAAAGGAGGTGACAAACTATAAACAGTCAAGTACTTTTGAAGATTTTTTGACTTTAGAAAAAAGTGCATGACAAATAAACCATCTGAATACACCGTATTTCAGATGGTGCAGTAGGAATAGTGATTTATGTCAGCGAAGTGATGTAGATACAAAGTCAATGTTCTGCCTCTCCAATGCAAAAATGACTCTGACCAATTTCTTCGTGACGTGTGAAATGGCTACTCGATGTGGCTTTCCCTCAGAACGCTTCTTGGCATAGTAAGTTGCAAAGGTAACGTCAAAACGGATAAGTGGCAAAGCACAGTTCATGAGCGTGTATCGCAGTTGAGATGATCCTCGCTTTACCATACGTCCCTTATGGGACTCAGTTCCGGACTCGCTAATTCCGGGCTCCAGACCGGCAAATGCTAGCATTTGTGCCGGCGATGAGAAGTTAGATATATCACCGTATTCAGCATAAATCACTGCGGCGGATATGGGACCTATGCCGGGGATTGACATATAGTGCGGATGCACCTCTTCGATAAGTTCGGTTATCTGTGCTTCAAGAACAGAAACTTGCTTAGCGGTTTCTTTATAAAGCGTTAAAAGACAGTTGAGCTCTGTGTCGAATATGGAGTTGTTTACGCCGACAGTATTTGTTGCAAGAGCTTTAAGCTCTATGAATTTTTGAGGCGTAAATTTACCATGTGAAATACGTCTGAGATTTTCATACGAAGCAGAGTTCATATGAGACATCTTTTCAGCAGAACCGTAGTTTTCAAGCAGATATAAGGCTGTCTTGCTGAAGCGTTCCTGAAAGAAAGGTTTGAACTCTGGAAATGTATGATCCAGGACGTTAGTAATCTTCACAAGATAGAAAGACCGCTGGCGAATAAGACGGTCGCGCAAACGTGTTAGTGACTTTAATGAGTAAGCATGATAAAATCCTTTTGAATGGGGTTTGTACTCTACGGTCATTAACCATCGGGCAATGGATTCACAGTCAACAGAATCCGTCTTTGTCCGCCTCAAAGAAGTAGACTTCTTGTACTCGCTGATGAGAACTGGATTAACTTCCATAAAGCTGTGGTGGGCTTTCTCAAGAAAGAGTTCAAGGTTGAGGGCATAATGAGCTGTAGATTCAAACCCTATTTTTATGTCATCAGGAGTTGATAGGGACTGGAGAGAAATGATTAATTCGTTGAAACCAACTTTATCATTCTGGATGGTAAACTTAGCAACGATGGTCTGGTCTGCCGCATTGATAATACAGCAGTCGTGTTTGTACTTTGAAATATCTATTCCGACAAAGTACGTGGACATAGTGGTACCTCCTTAAATATAAGATTTGGCGCTGCTGTCTTCCACAGAGAATCCGGCTGTGTAATCACGTAAATAGAAACGTCGATGCGTTAACAAACTGATTAACAGTAATAGACGAAAAGCTGTGGTCTGAGTCACCTCCAACCAGTCAAAGCTGTA
>JAEEOQ010000001.1 GCA_016284355.1 Lachnospiraceae bacterium | reverse complement strand
GAAGTATCTGTCAAAGCCTGAGGTCATAAGGAGCTGCTTAAACTGCTGCAGTGCCTGTGGAAGGGCATAGAACTTACCAGGGTGATTTCTTGCAGGTACAAGATAATCTCTTGCGCCCTCAGGAGATGAACAGGTAAGGATAGGTGTTGTGATCTCCATGAAATCGTGGTCCATCATGGCTTTTCTAAGCTCAGCCACGATCTGGCTTCTTACAACGATATTTCTCTTAACAGCAGGGTTTCTGAGATCAAGATATCTGTATTTAAGTCTTGTGTTCTCATCTGCTTCCTTAGAACGGTTGATCTGGAAAGGAAGCTCGTTGTAACGGCACTTGCCAAGTACAACTACCTTGCTTGGCACTACCTCGATCTCGCCTGTATTTATAGCGGTGTTCTTTGAACTACGCTCTCTTACGATACCGGTTATCTCAAGTGTTGACTCGTAGTTGATCTCATCGAGGATATTCATGATCTCCTCTGTCTCAACCACTACCTGAGTTACTCCGTAAAAATCTCTAAGGATCAAAAATCCGAGATTCTTGCTGACCTTTCGCATATTCTCATACCAGCCGACGAGTTTTACTTCCTCACCGACATTAGATAAGCGAAGCTCATCACAATTGTGTGTACGTCCTTGCATTTTAAAATTCCTCTTTCTTATTTAAATTCCGTGTCTGATCGAAAACAGTTTATCGTACAGATACGGCATATTTGTTATTTCAAAGGTGATACCGTCAACAAACACTATCTCCATTCTCTTTCTCTTATAAAGAAAAACACTCTTTATATGAGGAAGCCATGAAAGAAACAGCAAACAATCTTTGCTTTCCTCCGGAAATAAAACATTTATGACCTCCGAAGAAGGGATGTCATTAAATGCCTGTTTTTCTGTATCCCACACCATTATATTTTTTTCCATAAACTAACCTCTGTTAAATTGTTTTATTTACATTTATTTAAAATGTAATCGGAAATGCCTGAAAGGCTTACGGTCTCCTGGGAGCCGTCTTCCATATTCTTTACAAAAGCCTCGCCTTTACTAAGCTCGTCTCCCCCAAGGATAACCGAATATTTGGCACCTATCTTGTTTGCGTACTTCATCTGTGCTTTTACGCTTCTGTCAAGATAATCGGTCTCAACAACAAGTCCCTGTTTTCTTAAAGACTGAACAATGCTGTAAGCCTTTGCTTTTGCCTCTTTTCCAAGGACTCCCACATAAAGAGCCACAGGAGTTTCAGGCTCAAGGCTTATTCCCTCATTATCAAGCTCAAGAAGGATTCTTTCGATACCCATACCAAAACCGACAGAAGGAACGTCCTGCTTTTCGTCGATCTCTTTAATGAGGTTATCATATCTTCCGCCGCCGCAGATAGTAAAGCCGTCGCGGTTTACAAACTCAAATACTGTCTTTGTGTAATAATCAAGACCTCTTACTATGTTTGTATCGATCTCATAAGGAATGTTAAGCTCATTTAAAAGGCCTTTAAGTTCTTCAAAATGAGTACCGCACTCTTCGCAAAGATAGTCAACTGTGCGAGGTGCATCCTTTACGATCTCTTTACATGAAGGAACCTTACAGTCTATAACACGGAGAGGATTTCTTTGCATACGCTCTTTACATGTTCCGCAAAGACCGTCTTCATGTGCTTTAAGAAAGGCAACAAGTGCCTCGTTGTATTTAGCTCTGCATGAAGGGCAACCGATGCTGTTGATGTGAAGTTTTGCGCCTTCTATGCCAAGTTTTTCAAAGATCTCTGAAATAAGAGAGATAACTTCTACTTCTGCAAGAGGGCTCTTGCTTCCAACAAATTCAACACCAAACTGATGATGCTGACGAAGTCTTCCTGCCTGAACATTTTCATATCTGAAGCAAGGAGTTACATAAAACATCTTGATAGGCTGGCTTTCAGAAAAAAGGCCGTTTTCAAGATAAGCTCTCATGGCTCCTGCTGTACCTTCAGGTTTAAGAGAAATGCTTCTGTTTCCCTTGTCTAAAAAGGTATACATTTCCTTTTGCACTACATCTGTAGTATCTCCCACACCACGCTCAAAAAGTTCTGTATGCTCAAAAACAGGTGTGATTATCTCTTTAATATTATATGTTTTGCAAAGGCCTCTTGCTATGGCCTCAAACTGAGTTCTGCGGTTCATGTCTTCCCCGAACCAGTCCTTTGTTCCCTTAGGCTTTTGTGTGATCATCCTTTATTTTTACCCTCCTTGTCTTTCTTCACCGCGATATTTGCCGCATTTATAAAATCTCTGATCTCGTCAAACTCATCAGAATGGACTATGCGCTGCAAAGCAAGGAACATTTTCATATCAAAGTTTTTAACTTCGTCTATCATAAGCTCCATAGCTACTTCAGGCGGAAATGCGGTTCGGTACGGTCTGTCGGAGCAAAGTGCCGAATACACGTCGCATACTCTTAATATCCTTGCTCCAAGCGGTATTTCTTCACCCTTCATATTATCAGGGTAACCGCTGCCGTCGTAATTTTCATGATGGTGATAAACACTGCTAAGTATATTATCATTATAGCCGAGACTTTTCAAGATATCATAACTAAACTCCGAATGCATCCTGACGTATTTCATCTCCTCTACCTGAAGAGAATCTCCGGCTCTTCCGTAGAGATATCTGCCAAGTCGCATCTTGCCCACATCATGGACAAGTCCGGCCACCTTCATATCGTAAATAAAATCTTCATCTTCACCGATCTCTTTTGCTACAAGAGCGGCGAGCCTGCTTACTATGACCCCGTGATCAAGTGCTTCTTCAAGATCGACGAAAAGGGCTTCGTCTTTAAGGTCTATATTATATTCGTTTTCTATGAGGGAATAATCAATATCCACTTCTTATAACAGCCTCTTTTCTTTCTATCATCTCCGAAACCCTCTCAATATAGTCTTTAACCGACTTGACGTTTTCTGTTCTTGTAACAGATCCGTCTGCCCCCACAAATTTACATGCAGCTCCTGCGCCAAGAGCCAGGATCGTGTGCTTTTCTTCCATAATAAGGATATTATAAAGGCATTCTTTGCCTTCTTTGGCATATCCGATATTTTCAAGATTATCTGTAATATTTTTCTGTCTGTAAAGGTAATACGGGTCATACCCGTGGGCCGCAGCATACTCGCTTGTAAGCTGCTGCATTTTAGCAGCGTCAGTAGGCATAAGCGCATACATTTTATCAAGCTGTTCTTTAAGGTTTGCGGCTCTTTTTATGGCAAGAGCGTGTACCGTAAGACTCTCAGGGTTAAGGGGCTCTATCTCGCGAAGTGTATACGCAACGCTATCTGCATTTTCTCCCGGAAGCCCGATAATGAGGTCAAGATTTATATTGTCATGTCCTGCCTGCCTTGCCATAGCGTAGGCCTCTTTAACCTGTTCCGGCGTATGTGCCCTTCCTATTAGCTTTAGAGTACTTTCGTTCATGGTCTGAGGATTTATAGAAATCCTTGTTACTCCGTACTTTTTAAGGACCACAAGTTTTTCCATAGTAATGGAATCAGGCCTTCCCGCCTCAACGGAAAACTCCAAAAGATCCTTAACATTAAATGTCTCGTTTATCTTTTTAAGAAGTATTTCAAGGTGCTCCGCTGAAAGGGATGAAGGCGTTCCGCCGCCTATATATATTGTCTTTAAGACTTTATCTTTTATGGCGGTTCCTGCCCACTCTATCTCTTTGCAAAGAGCATCAACATATTTGTCTACATAGTTTTTATACGCTCCTATGGCATAAGAAGAAAAGGAGCAATAAAGACAGATGGACGGGCAAAAGGGGATCCCGATATAAATGCTGTAGCCTTCCTTATAATCGATAGCGCTAAGAAGTTTCAGCTCTCTTTTTGCTACTTCAAGGGAAAGATCTGTCTTTTCTTTGCCGCAAAGATATTCATCTTCCATAAATCTTCTTGCGGCCTCTTCTCCTTCCCCATTTTCAAGGAAATCAAAAGGGACCTTAGTCGGTCTTATGCCTGTAAGAGTGCCCCAGGGAAGCTCAGTTCCCGTAGCCTTTACGCAGACTTTATACAGAACTTTTTTAAAGTCGTTTTTATAAAGCCTTCTGTCTTTCTTTTCAGTAATATGAAATTCTTCTGTGTGCAGCACGCCGCTTGGGTCCCTTAGCTGCATCTTTATGTCTTCTTTGTCGTTAAATACTGCTAAAATTATGTCTTCATCTGACGTCACGTTCTTTGCCTCTTCGTAAGGCATATAAGTAACAACCTGCTCTTCTTTCTTAAAGAAAGCCTTTGTAAGCGATCTTACATCGTGCTCAAATGAATCATTTTCAAGGTAAATCCTGATCAAAATAGAACCTTTCTAACGTAAATACATATTTCTCTTAAGCTCACCTGCTATGGTTGTGCTCCTGCCATGGCCGGGGTACATTTCTGTCTCAGGGTCAAGGCTTTTTAATTTTTGAAGAGATTCCATAAGTACATTTTCATCTCCCGTAGGAAGGTCGCATCTGCCAACGCTTCCGTAAAAGATGGTGTCCCCTGTAAACATAACCTTGTCTTCTTTATCAAGGTAGCAAACGCTGCCCACAGTATGCCCCGGAGTATGGATAACTTCAAAAGTCATGCCGCTAAGATCAAGAACCTGCCCGTCTTTAACATATACATCCGCATGGGCAGTTTTTGACATGCCAAATCTGTCGCCCGCGTTAAGCTTAGGGCTTTCAAGAAGCTCTTTTTCCGCCTCATGGACATAAACAGTGGCACCTGTCATCTTCTTTAATCCGTCGCAGGCAAGAATATGGTCAAAATGACCATGTGTAAGGAGTATGGCAACGGCCTTAAGATCGTTTTCTACAAGGTAATCGCTTATAGTGTCCGCATCATCTGCAGGGTCTATGACCACAGCAGTCCCTTCTTTGCTTGCAATATAGCAATTTGTGCCAAGTTCTCCAAGTGTAAGTCTTTTAATATTCATTTTATCCCCTTTTAGCCGGTAGTTCTTTCGATATCGATAATACCAACGATATTACGTATCTTGCTCATAAGACTGCCAAGCTGATTTTTCCCCTTTATCTCAAATACAACATCTATAGTTGCTATACCCTGCTTGTTGTTACGCGCGGATACACTTGTCATCTCGATCTGCTCTTCGGTAAAGACTCTTGTAACATCAACAAGAAGTCCGTTTCTGTTGTTGCCGAAAATGCGGATCTCGGTGGTGTAAAGGTGTCCGCTCTGGCTGCTTGCGTCAACCGACCAGTCAGCATCAATAAGTCTGTGACGCTCGGTTTCAGTAAGGTTTATGACGTTTACACAGTCAGTTCTGTGGATTGAAACGCCTCTGCCTCTTGTAACAAAGCCCACGATCTCATCTCCCGGTACCGGGCTGCAGCATTTAGAAAATCTAACGGATACATCTTCAAGACCGTTTACAAGGATACCGCCCTTGCTCTTAAGGTTCTTTGCAGGTTTGCCGGTAGCAGCCTTTGCTTCCATATTTGCAAGTATCTGCTCATCTGTGATCTCGCGCTCATTTTTCTTGCGGAGCTCATCTTGCAGCTTACCGATTATCTGACCTTCCTTAAGACCGCCGTGTCCTACGGCTGCACAAAGGGAATCCCAGTCTTTAAAGCCGTATTTTGTAAGGACGATGTTTACAAGTTCAGGCTTTGTTATATCGGAAATAACGATACCCTTAGCCTTGCAGTAGGCCGTAAGCATATCCTTACCTTTAACGATATTGTCTTCTTTAAGCTCAGTCTTAAACCACTGGTTGATCTTTGATTTAGCCTGAGCGCTCTTAACAATGTTGATCCAGTCGCGGCTTGGGCCACGGCTGTTCTGGCTGGTGATGATCTCGACTCTGTCGCCGTTTTGGATCTCGTAGTTGATATCTACCAGCTTGCCGTTTACTCTGGCACCAACCATCTTGTTTCCTACCGCACTGTGAATGCTGTATGCAAAGTCGATAGGATTTGAACCTGCAGGAAGTGTCTTAACATCTCCTGACGGCGTAAAGCAATATACGCTCTCAGAAAAGAGGTTAAAATCATTTTTGATGACGCCAAGGAACTCCTTGTTATCAGACATGTCAGTCTGCCACTCGAGGATCTGGCGAAGCCATGCATATTTAGCAGCCTCTGATTCCTGGGTATTCTTACCGTCCTGGCCCTCTTTGTATTTCCAGTGAGCAGCGATACCGTATTCAGCGGTACGGTGCATCTCAAAGGTACGGATCTGGATCTCAAAAGGCTGGCCTTCAGGGCCAATAAGCGTGGTATGTAAAGACTGGTACATGTTTGCCTTTGGCATAGCGATGTAGTCTTTAAAACGGCCGGGGATCGGCTTATACATCTCATGCATAACGCCAAGTGCTGCGTAGCAGTCTTTTACTGTATCTACAATAATTCGAACAGCAAAAAGATCGTAGATCTGATCTATGGTCTTGTTCTGGTTTTTCATCTTTTTATAGATGCTGAAAAGATGCTTAACACGTCCGTCGATCTTTGCATCTATTCCTGCATCAGCAACCGCTTTTGAAACCTCTTTTACCCTGTCTTTAATGAAGGCGTCGCGCTCATCTTTCTGGAAAGCGATCTCTTCATTAAGCTTCTTATATACATCAGGCTCAAGATACATAAGAGAAAGGTCATCAAGCTCTATCTTTACCTTACTGATACCAAGACGCTGCGCAAGAGGGGCGTAAATATCCATGGTCTCTCTTGATTTTTCGATCTGCTTTGCAGGGGTCTGGTACTCCATGGTACGCATGTTATGGAGTCTATCTGCAAGTTTTATAAGGATAACTCTGATATCTTTTGCCATAGCAAGGAACATCTTTCGAAGGTTCTCTGCCTGAAGCTCCACTTTATCTTTAGAGTAGTTTAACTGAGTAAGTTTTGTGACACCGTCTACAAGGTCGGCGATCTCGGCTCCGAACTCTCTTGCCACATCTTCGTATGTATAATCGGTATCTTCAATTATATCGTGCAGAATACCTGCGATTATGGATTCCTTATCAAGTTCAAGCTCTGCAAGGATGATCGCAACACAAAGAGGGTGAGAAATGTAAGGCTCACCCGATTTGCGGAGCTGTCCGTTGTGCTTTTCGTCAGCAACATGATATGCTTTTTCAATAAGAGATATGTCTGTAGACGGATGATACTGTCTTATTATCTCTATAAGTCTGTCAAACAGCTGCTCCTTCGGCGTAAATGCGTCAGGAACCGGCATATTATCCTTGCTGGCGGAAGAAACGATCTCCTGCCCTATATTAAGTTCTTTAGCTTCCTGTAACTTTACGTCATCCATTCTGTATCCCTGCTTTTTGCGTAAATTTTCACTGATTATCATTTAATTATAATAATTTATCCGTGAAATTGCAAGAAAAAATACCCGAAGCTCCGTTTAACGCCTTGATAACAACGACTTTGCTCATTTTTCAAAAAATCCCAATAATTAGTATATTATTCGGTTTTGCAGACCGATATAATTGTAAGCAGGAGGAAATCAATATGAAGAAAATACTTAAACCAATCTCGCTGCTTTTAGTGTCAGCCCTTATGCTCACACTATTTGCATGCGGCAAAAAAATTACAGATGTACCAGGTACGTCTGTAAAAAATGAAGTTACGGATGTACCTGATACATCTGTAAAAAGCGACGAAACCCGCACAGGTACTGAAGATACTGAAGATTCGGATGTTACAGATGTACCTGGTACATCTGTAAAAGAAGAAGATACACAGGTACCCGGTACATATGTATTAAATTCGGGTACGGATATGGTATATGTTATAGACGAAAACGGAAAAATGGTAATTAGTTACGATCTTGCAGAGCTTAGAGAAAAAGCGGGCAACGAATACTATACTTTTTACCCTTATTCTTTGATCGATGTTTATGACGGAAAGCTCATCTTTTCCGAATACCTGCCTATAAATGATGATACATCTAATTACGGCTATGTTATTTACGCCATCGATCCTGAAACGCTTGAGATCCAGCGGCTTTGGAACTCAGGCGGAAGAGCCGGCAATTACTTTCAAGCCGGCAGCGTATATAACGGCGATTTATATATAACCGTATCAGAGGACGGCATTTTCAAGGAATACAAGTTTAAAAAGGGTGAGCAGGGCCTTGAGACAGACCTTAGCGATTACTGCCCTCTTCTTGAAACCTTAAATCCCGAAAACTTAAGACTCTATTTTGAAAGTGGTGACGGCATAAGAAACTGTCTTACAAAGACCTTTGAAGACGCCGGTTATCTTATGGCATACGACAATACCGCCCAAGATTATGTAAGGATCTTTAAGGACGGACACAAAGAAGAGATTTCAGATATGCCTGAAAGCTACTGCACCGTAGTGCATTACGACAGCGACTGCCTTATTTACTCTTGCTACAGTTACAGCTACGATGATGAGAACCCTACAGGACTTTTCTACCATGACATTAAGGCAGACAGCACAAAGAAGCTTGAAAACTACGACCCTTCAAATGACGGCGTAGTCGTACTTTGTTACAATGACGGTCTTTTATACATGTTTAAATATACGGGCACAGAATACGGACATGATATAAAACAGTTCTTCACCCTTGACCCGGTTACGGAAAAAAGTGAGCTTACCTACGAGCTTGAAGACATTCCGGGATCAAAAAATCAGATGGGTATCATCGGTCTTGCAGACAATTACAAAGTAATAAACGGAAACATAATCGCGCCGGCAGTAATTGACAAAAAGATTGTCTGGGCAACCGTTACCTGGGAAGGAAACAAGCCTGTTTTTACTGATATATCCTGTCCTATTCAAGAATTATCTGCACTTAAATACGGCAATGTCTACTACGGCAGCTACACAGCAGCCTGCAGCGAGTGCGGTACCATCCTTGAAAAGGATTATGTAGAATACTTCCAGGCAGATAAGGCGCAGATAAAGGGCGCAGACAAGATTAACGAGCTCCTTAAAAATGTGGCCGACACCTACCTTGCAGATCTTGGCGACGGAACCATAGAGCCATACGACGCAGAAGAATGCGAGTATCATCAGGAGTATCCTGAAGGCTACTGCATAACATACGACGCCACAGTACAGGACGTAGAATTCATAAAGGATAAGTATTTTTCAGTAAGAATGGAAAGCTACTGGTATGGCGGCGGAGCCCACGGATCTACAAGCTTTAACCAGTATCTGTTTGACCCGGATACCGGAAGAAGGCTTACTATAAAGGATTTTTACCTTGGTAGTGAGGAAGATTTTAAAACCCTTTGCGCAAAAAAGACTGTAGAAGACCTGGAAAACTATAGCGAAGAATACAGTTCTCCTTATTACACGGAAAATCCGGATGATCTTTATAAAGATGCCTACGACACCGTAAGCTTTGAACATTCAAATATTTCATATGATGAAGACGGAATATATCTTGTATATGAGCCATACGAGATTGGTCCGTACTCCTCAGGTTTTATCAGCATTAAGCTTTTTGGGCCTGAGATATACGATTAACAGGCAAATAACCAACGGGGGACAGTCCCTTTTGGTCAAAAATTCTTTTGACCAAAAGGGACTGTCCCCCGTTGGTTATTTGCCGTTGCTATAGTTTCGTTACTGAAACCGCATCAAGTATTGTCTTTTCAAGTGCCTCTCTTCCGTAAGCATCAACTTCAAGCTTGTTCTTTTCGCCGTGGGTAAGACATCCGGCTCCGCCGATACATCCTCCCATACAAGCCATTCCTTCAATAAAGTTTGCATTAAGAACGCCCTTGCTTGCTTTAAGAAGCGCCATCTTGCAGGCCTCTATACCGTCGCATCTTTCAGGCTTTGCTTCAAAATCAATGCCCTGCTCTTTAAGGCTCTCTGCCACTGCATCAGAAAGGCCACCGCTTCTTGCAAATATTCTTCCAAAATAGGAAGCGTTATCAAGGTAGCTGTCAGGTAATGAAGCAAGATCTATCTCGCAGCTGTCAAAAAGTGCCGCAAGCTCTTCAAAGGTCATAACACTGTCTACGTACTCTCTTACTCCCTCAAGCTGAAATTCCGCTTTCTTAGCTGTACAAGGTCCGATAAACACAACCTTTGCATCCTTATCGGTCTCTTTAATATATCTGGCAATCACTCCCATAGGAGACATGTTGTGGGAAATATGCTCTGCCATCTGAGGGAACTGAGTCTTTATAAACTTAACAAAGGCCGGGCAGCATGAGCTTGTAAGGAATCCTTTTTCCGCAAGTTCCTTTGCCTCTTCAACAGCCACCATATCAGCGCCAAGAGCTGCCTCGATAACAGTGTGGAAGCCAAGTTCTTTAAGCCCGCTTACTACCTGCGGAAGTTTTGCGTACACAAACTGACTTGATATGGAAGGAGCAACTACAGCGTACACATTGCCGCATTTTCCCGCTTTGCTCTTTTTAAGCATATCTATTACATTTAAGATATAGGACTTGTCCATTATGGCGCCAAAAGGACACTGGTAAACGCAAGCGCCGCAGGATATACACTTCTCATTATCTATAGCCGCAGCATTTTCCTCATTTATCTTGATTGCCTTTACCTTACATGCATTCTGGCAAGGTCTCTTTCTATTTTGAATAGCGCTGTAAGGGCAGACCTTTGCACACTGTCCGCACTCCACGCATTTGCTCTTGTCAATGTGGGCAACGTGGTTGTGATCAAAGGAGATGGCTCCTCTCTTACATACATCCTCGCATCTGTGAGCAAGGCAGCCACGGCATGAATCAGTTACCTCATAGCCTGCCGCAGGGCACTCATCGCAGGCAATATCAATTACCTCGATAACGTTGGGGTTTTCCTTATTTCCACCCATTGCAAGCTTGACTCTTTCAGCAAGGATTGCTCTTTCCTTATACACGCAGCACCTCATGGTAGGTGTCTTTCCCGGAACTATGATCTTTGGTATGTCAAGTACATTGTATGGCAAAGTGCCTGCAAAAGCCTGCTTTGCCACTTCGCGAAGGACCTTGTACTTAAGATACTGGACCTTAGTGTCAAATTTACGTATTTTTTCCTGTTTTGTCTCTGTGTTGTTTGTTTCCATCGGTTCACCTTTTCATTTATGATTTAAAAATAACAGACTTTTACTCTCTTTCCCATGCTCTTAAGGCTCTCTGAAAGCTCTTTTACAAGATTCATCTTGATACTGAAATTAATAGGCAGGTCAGGGTTCTGGTGGGCAGGATTTATAGCCTTTCCCACAAAGAAATTGATGTCTGTCGCCTCCTCAAAGAGCATCCTGCAGATAAGTGCAGCTCCATCTCTTTTATATCCCCACTGCTCGTAACTTTCATTGTCATTTACATAGTCTTTTGCGTACTCAACTACCTTATTTACGGTAATAACCCCCTCTGTTACAAGGTCGACCCCCTCAATATGCGCTATAGGCGGAATGTCCTTACTCTCAAAATCAAGGCTTGGGTGCAGCGGCTTGCGAAGCCATTTTGCAGCAAGTGTCGATGTGGTTCCGCCGCTTATGATATGCTTTCCTGCCTTAGAAAAGAACAGGCTCATCATTCTGTTAAGATCGTCAGGGTTTGAAGGCGGACCAAAAAGCATATTCATAGGATTACGCTTTCTTATCTGCACAGTAACGCAGGTAGCATCATCACCCGGCTTTCCGCCGTAAAGCTTGTAGCATTCGTCCACAAGCATGGTTGCAAGTGTCTTTGCCGTATATCCAACACCCCATAAGTTTTCCATAAAGCCTGCAATATCAGACTCTTTCCATCCAAAATTGTATCCGGTTCCAATCCCCGCATGAGGACATCCGTCGCTCATAGCCACAAAGCAGTCATTTTCGCGAAGGCCCACGGTGGATCTGAATATTTTCTTTCCACCAAGATTCATTTCCTGCTTTGGGTAATCCGATATTTTTCCGTCTCTTATAAAGATGACCCCCGGGTTATCGTACTGTATTATTTCTGCGGTCTCACTGCCCGTAATGTGGATAATTGTAAATGTGGAATAGGCTACGCCGCGCATCTTATCCACAGGAAGGGTTGCCGCAATGGTCTCAACGCAGTTTTCAAGGGCTATGCCCTCTGCCATCATAGTAGAGATTATCTTGCTTGTAAGAGTTGAAAGGATACTTGCTTTTACGCCGCTTCCAAGACCGTCTGCAAGCACGATCACAGTATCTCCTTCTTCTTTTTCAATAACATCCACATGATCGCCGCAAAGCTGCTCCCCAACGTGATTTACACTCTTATATCCAACTTCCACACAAAGATCATTCATCTGCAATCGACTCCTTAAGTTTAGTAAGCACGATCTTTGTCTCTGCAGCTGTTTCACCAAGCAAAGACGCTATCTCCTGCACGATCCTCATCTGTTTGTCAACGACCTGATCGGCAGCTGCCACGGTCTCTCCCGCAATACGTTCCTTCTTTTCTCTCTGCTTTTGCTCTTCTGTTACATCACGCATGATGCAGACTATCATGTGGCTCTCATTATCGGGGATAATGGTCTGAGTAGCATATTTATCGTATTCTGCAAGGTATATCTTTTCGTTGTAGATGCCTTTGCCGCTTTGCATTACCTTAAAGAAATTAATAGGATCAAGGATCCTTACCACCTGATCGCCGAGTATATCTGAGGCAGATCTTATATTCATAAGTTTAAGAGCAGAATCATTTATCTGCTGAACTTCAAGCTTGTCGTTAAGCACAATAATGGCATTTGGCGTATTCTTTACAATGGTATCAGAGAAGTTTTCGGCCTTGTCTTTAAGGTAAGGAAGGCACATCTCAATCTCTGCCTTGCCCTGAAGCACCGCAATTGCCTTTTCCCTGCAGGTGTTGTAGCCGCAGCTTCCGCAGTTAAGTTCCTGAGAGATCTTAAATTTACCCATCTGGCGAAGTACTTCGCTTATCTCTGCCTCGCTTGGCATAGCAAGCTTCTTTTCGATACGCTCAAAAGTCTTCTTTAGTCTTACTGTCTCAGGCTGCTTTACGTCAAAGTCTTTTTTGCCCGCATATTCTGCTATAGCAAGATAATCGCCTATAGGAGTCTTGTGATATTTTTCCATAACAGGGCCGCCGGAGCAGCTTCCCGCACATGCAGACATCTCGATAAAGCATTTATGTATCTTGCCTCTTTCAATATCTTTAAGAGCCGCGATACAGTTTTCCACTCCGTCAAAGGCCATATAACTATAGCCCTCTTCATTAAGGTTCATGCTCTTTAAGATGCCACCTGCCACAGGGAAGAACCTTGTCTTTCCTGTACCCGCAAGGCTGTCTTCATCTTCAGTACCTTTTGTGATCTCAATACCTTCTGCATTAAGCCAGTTGGTAAGCTCTTCAAAGGTAAGTACCGCATCTGTGATCCCTGCGTAATACTCAGCCTCGTCTTTTTTTGCAACGCAAGGCCCGATAAATACGGTCTTTGCATCCGGCACACGCTTTTTAATGTCAAGGCAGTGAGCCTGCATAGGCGAGATAACATCTGCAAGGTACTCAAGGCACTTAGGGAAGTACTTTTGTATAAGCAGGTTAACAGAGTGACAGCAGGAAGATATCACTATATCCCTATGCTCTTCATGCAGCATTCTTTCGTATTCACGCTTAACCATGGTTGCGCCCATGGCAGTTTCTTCCACCTCGGCAAAGCCAAGCTTTTTTATGGCAGCGCGCATATCTTCTATAGTGGTTCCCTTGTAGTTTGCCGCAAATGAAGGTGCAAGGCTTACATATACAGGGTTTCCCGAAGCTAAAAGATACTTTACTTTTTCCGTCTCTCCAACGATCTGCTTGGCATTTTGAGGGCACACAACAAAGCACTGGCCGCAAAGGATGCACTCATTTCCGATGATGTGAGCCTGGTTTCCGGAAAATCTTATGGATTTAACAGGACAATGCCTTATGCATTTATAGCAGTTTTTGCAATTTGATTTCTTCAAAGTTAGAATATTTGACATATATTACCTCATTTAGTTAAAGGTGTAACAATCTTTTCCTCAAAAAAAGTATCCACAGTTTCGGGGCTGACTGAATAAAACTCCCCGTCTACAGTGCAGCTTACACCCTGCTGGCATTTTCCCATACAAAATGTTCCGCCAAGCTCAACGCTATCGCCAAGTCCTTTTTCGGCAATAAGCTTCTGAAGCCTTTCAACAACCTGTCTTGAACCTTTAATGTGGCAAGACGACCCTATACATACTGTTACTTTCATTTTCCTTCTCCTTTCTAATTACAAGCAGCTTCAAGTACTCTGCTAAGCATAAACGCTCTGTCTTCTTTGTTACAGTTTACAGACTGGGAAGCCGCTACAATAGGTACCCATTTCATGATCTCTTCCTTGCTTTCCCCTCTCTTTTCGCAAAAAAGATCAAGATATCTGTCGGCAATATCCTTGTTATTTACAGAAAGTAAAAGATAGGTTCTTGCCGCATCCCCGCAAGGGCTGCCCTTTGTGGCGTGTGACCAGTCAAGGATATAGGCCTTTCCCTCTTCAGAGATGATTATGTTTGACGGTATAAAATCACCGTGACAGATCATGTATTTCCCGTGTTCTTCCGCAAGTTTTGAAAAAAGATCAAATCTTGTGGTGGCATCAAGATCTGAATCAAAGATCTTTCTGTCAAGTTCATCCTTTTGTGTTTTTAATAGCCTTCCGCTGTGGCTAAGTATTTCCACATGAAGATCTACAAAAAGCTTAAGATACTCCTCTGTCTTATCAGGGTTTTCTTTCATAAGCTGTTCAAGGGTTTTTCCTTTGATAAACTCTGAAATAATAGCCCATCTTCCGTTTTCGTTCGTTACCTCAAGGATCTTTGGGGTATTTATACCCTCTTCCCCGGCTCTTGCCTGATTAAGTGCCTCATTAAGCACATCAGCATTTGAGTAGGTCTCGTCAAAAACCTTGACGCACCTGTCTCCGTCCCGGTAAATGATCTTAGAGTTTCTTACAGCGATCACTCTGTCTAGATTCATATTTTTTCCTCTCTTTTGGCTTCTATGTTATACAATTAACCTTGTATACATTATTCACCGTTAATACTTTAACACAGTAACATTGTTATGAAAATAACGATAAATTAATAACCCTTATATCATTTTTGATATATCATGCTTGACTACCCCTTTTTCCCGTTGTATAATTGGCCCCGAACTAAAAGGAGAATATAAAAATGAATGTTACACATATGAAATACGCCCTTGAGATAAGCAGGCAAGGATCCCTTAACAAAGCTGCTGAAGCTTTGTTTATCGCTCAGCCAAACCTTTCAAGAGCCATCAAAGAACTTGAGGGTGAACTTGGCGTCTCCCTTTTTGTTAGATCAGGTAAAGGAATGGAACCGACTCCCGAAGGCGCCATATTTTTGGAATACGCTGAAAAGATCTTAAAGAAGATGGATGAGGTTGCAGATCTTTTTAAAGCAGAAAGTCAGTCTTTACAAAGATTTTCGCTCTGCGGCCCCAGAAGCAGCTATATATCCGCTGCATTTGCAAGGTTTTGCGCTTCTTTTAGCTCAGGCACTTCCGAAGTTTATTATAAAGAGACAAATTCAAGAGAAACCCTTAAATCTGTCCTTGATACAGACTACAAACTTGGTATAATCAGGTATTCGGAGAAATTTGACTCCTATTTTCAGGGTTATCTTTTTGAAAAAAAACTGGTGGCAGATGTTATAGCAAGATTTTCTTTTAAGATCGTTATGAGCAAAGATTCCCCTCTTGCGGGAAAAGAAGTAATATCTAAAGATGACCTTACAGGCCTTATGGAGGTTGCTTACTCAGACCTGTTTGTTCCTTCTCTTCCACTTGCGGAAGTAAAAAAAGCCGACCTTCAGGGAAGAGCCGACAGATGCGTATTTATTTACGAAAGGGCAAGTCAGCTTGAGATCCTTTCCGAAAATGCAGATTCTTTCATGTGGTCTGCTCCCCTTCCTGCAAAGACCTTAGATCGCTACGGTCTTATTCAAAAAGAATACGCAGATAACGACATGATATATAAAGACGTACTGATCTACCGAAACGACCATTTCCTTACAGAACTTGATAATCTTTTCCTTAAAGAGCTTGAAAAGTCAAAGGAAGAATGTTTATAAAATGATCCCCCTAAGCGTTTATTACGTATAAGCGCTAAGGGGGAGTCTTTTATTTACCCGGATATTTAATTACTGACGCAACGTCATATCCGTTAAGTTTCTTTCTTCCTTCAAGTCCTTCAAGTTCCATAAGGAATACGATCTTTACTACCTCGCCGCCAAGCTGCTCTACAAGCTTAACTATAGCTTCGATGGTTCCGCCTGTAGCAATAAGGTCGTCGATAATAACTACCTTCTGGCCCGGCTTAATAGCATCTTTATGGATCTCGATGGTTGCCTTTCCGTATTCAAGGTCGTAATCCATAGATACGGTCTCGCAAGGAAGCTTTCCTTTCTTACGAACAGGTACAAATGCCTTATGCATGTTATATGCGATAGGCACGCCAAAGATAAATCCTCTTGACTCAGGACCAAGTACCACATCAAAGTCAAGATCTGTAATGGTAGCCTGCATCTGATCTATTGCCATACGAAGACCGTCTTTATCCTGGAGTACAGATGTTATATCTCTGAATATAATACCCGGCTCAGGAAAGTCCGGAATACTTCTTACATAATCTTCAAGCTTTTTCATTGAAATACCTTCTTTCTAACAATAGTTGTCATTAACAACAAAGGAAATTTTATCATATATGAAAAGATTATGCAAGTGGAGAGCCAATAGGGACATGGTTATTTTCCTCCGTCCCGGGCTCTTGCCCTCCCCCGGGTCCGCCTTTTTTGCCGCCCTCTCTTTTCCATTTTTCGCGTTCGATAAATCCGTATTTTCTAAATGCTTTTCCGCTTTTCTTTTAATGTGCATGCTGCGCTTAAAACTCGCCGGATCGGTAGATTCGGGAATTATATTACTGTAGCCTTATTTTTATTAGTAAGTGGGCGCAGAGCGCTAACGCGCTCATATCGGAAGTACAAAAGTTATCTTTCAAGCAAGCTTGAGATAACTTTCATACTTCCATTTCGGTGCTTCGCACCTTTCGCCCACTTACATTATCCCTTCGCTACGCTCTTAAATAGCTTCACTCACCATCCCCTCCCGGCTCAGACAATCGCTCGCACGCACGTGAAAAGCTACGCAAATCATTAAGAAAATGGGAATTTATCTCAAATCTCAAAATGAAATAAGAGATGGCGGCTAAAGCGGCCCTACGTACCTCAAGGCGACCCACGTTTTTGTGACCCAACTTGCAATATTCCAAAAAGCTGTGGCCGGCATTTGGTTGGCACAGCTTCACTTTGATTTTGCTTAACCAACCATAATGAGCAAGTGCCTGACTTGTCAAGCCCTTGCCGCGTAAGCGGTGCTACGCAGGCTTTACAAGCCGGGCACTTGCTCGTATCCTCCAAGAAGCAAAATCAAGCTTTTAAGGATATATAAATTGCTCAGAGCAGGCTGGATCTGGTACATTTGTTGCACGCCCTAGGTCACATTTGTACCTGGTCCATCTGCGACGTCTTTATTTATCTTTATCATTTATCTCATCCATATACCCTGCTGTAATAATACCTGCAGGCAGTGCAACTATCGCTATTCCAAATACCGACGAGATCATTGTAATAATCCGCCCCACTGTACTTGTTGCATAAACGTCTCCGTATCCGACTGTTGTAAGCGAAACTGTAGCCCAGTAGATTGCGTCAAAGAATGTGTTGAAGGTGTCCGGCTCAAAATTGAACATAACAAGAGCTGTCACCACAATATAACCAACAGCCAGGGCGCATACTACAACCAAGCTGTCTTTCTGTTTCTTAAATACATTTATGATAATGGAAATATTTTTAGAATATCTAAAGGCCTTAAAAACTCTAAATACCCTAAGCGTTCTTAAAAGCCTTGCTATCTTTAGGATTCTAAATCCTTTGCTTAATACCGTAACACTCGGCAAGATTGAAAGCAGATCAATTATAGCCATAAAAGTAAATGGATAACGTATGAAAGAAGTGGCTCCTTTGCTAAGCTTAAAGTCTGCCGTAATGAGCCTTAAGATATAATCGATTATAAAAATAGCGACTGTAACCTTATCGATAATATTGGTGATGTCATTAGATTCCTTGATCATAAGAGGAAGAATGCTTACAACAATAACGACCATGATAAAAAAGTCATAAAACCTGCTTACTTTATCATCCTCTTTGCCAACCTCAATTATTTCAAATATGCGTTTTCTCACTGTTTTTCCCCCTAAAATACATCTTTTAATATTATATCCCAAAGAAATAAATATGTCAGTATATTTTATCAAAATACAAAGTGGTTTTTACATAATGTGTATTCTTATAAATGCATTAGAGATTCAAGCCTTTCGTTGATTCCACAATTGTTATTTGCTATAATCAATATAAATATTCTACTAAACATTTTTTCCAAAAAAACTTTACAATTTAAGAAAGGATCCTTGCTTATGAAAAAAAGACTTTTATCACTACTCTTGCTTCTTACAGTTCTGACCACATTTTTACCGACTACAAATGTAAAGGCTGCTGAATCACTTGCAAAACCAACTGTTTCTATCGAGACCACCAAAAGTAACAACCCAAAACTATCTTGGAACGAAGTGTCTGATGCAGATGGCTATCGCGTTTTCCGAAAGACATCCACAGACAAAAAATACGTAAAAGTAACTACTACTTCTAAGCTTACTTATACTGATTCCAAATGGAAGGCAACTGCAGGTACTACTGTAAAGTATTATGTTAAGGCATATTATAAAGATGACAACGGAAAAACTGTGTGGAGCAAACAATCCACCGTTAAGAAATGGACCGTTCCTTCCAAAAAAGTTGAAGTCGGCGATGCTGGAAAAATCGCTCCCGATAATAAAAACTCAAAAAACGACACATACTATATTCTAAATACCCATACTATGAAATATCACCTGCCAACCTGCAAAGATGTTCCAAAGATCAAAAAGGAAAACTATGCCAAATCCACTGATTCAAAAAAAGAACTTGAATCAAAAGGATATGCCGGCTGCAAACACTGTAATCCTTAAGCTTATTAAAAAAGCCGATCATTTGGAGGTAACACTTTGAAAAAAAGTTTATTGCTGCTTCTCTTCTCCATCTTAATAGCTTTTTCATTTATTTCTGTAGCCAAGGCAAAAGACTGCCATTTATCAGAAACAGAAATGACTATAACCGTTGGAAGCACCGCTAAACTTAAAGTTAAGGGTACCAAGGAAAAGATTACATGGTCTTCATCAGATAAAAAAATCATTTCAGTTAAAAACGGCAAAATCACTGCTAAAGCTTCCGGAACTGCTGTCATATCTGCAAAAGTCGGAAAGTCTGTAATGTCCTGTCACGTAACTGTAAAAAAGACAGGAATACTAGTGCATATGCTTGATATCGGTCAGGGCGATGCTATTTTGATTCAGGTAAGCAATAAGAATATCCTCATTGATACAGGTGAGGAAAAATACTACGAACAGCTTATGACACAGCTTGACCACTTTGGTGTGAAATCTGTTGACTCACTTATCTTAACCCATCCCGATTCCGACCACATTGGAAGCGCAGATAAAGTAATCCAAAACTATGATGTGGCTGAAGTATACATGCCAAAGAAAACTTGCACTTCAAGAGAATTCTCGGAAGTGATCGCCGCAGTCAGTTCAGCCGGCATCACTCCTATTAATCCAAATGAGGGAGATTTTCTTTCGTTAGCCTGCGACTTAACCGCTCAGGTGCTTTCCGTAGATGAAGGCGATTCTAATAACTCCGCCAGCATTGTAATGAGGCTCGATTACTATAATAATTCGTTTTTATTTACAGGCGACGCTCCTGCAAAGGTTGAAAACGAGGTAATGGGCAAATACGATGTGGATGTGGATGTACTCAAAGTAGCACACCATGGAAGCGACTACTCATCTCCTATTCTTTATCTGAAAACAGTTTCTCCCGAATTTGCACTCATTAGTGTAGGCGCCGGAAACAGTTATGGTCATCCTTGTGATACAACAATAAACAGGCTTGAAAAGTTTGCAAAAAGCATATTACGCACAGATTTAAACGGAACAATTACCATAAAAGGTGATGGAGATACTTTAACCTCAGAAACTGAGCCCCTTATAACCTGGGAAGAAAAAGAAGTCGAAACCAAATCAAGAAAATATACAGAAAAAAAAGAAGCAACGCAGATAATAGGAAACAAAAAAAGCAAAGTGTTTCACACAGATCAATGTGACTCACTTCCGCTTGAAAAGAACCGAATATATTTTGATTCCGAAGATGAAGCTATTGCACAGGGCTATAGGCCGCATAACAGCTGCGTAAACTAATATCTGATTTTGCAATTATGACCAATTATGAAAGAAGCAAAACCCCTGCAGAAAAGCTGATCTGCAGGGTTATAATTTTATGATAGTTTCTTATACATCTTGTTTCCGATCATCTGTATTACCTGTACGAAGATGATAAGGATCACAGAACAGATAATAAGGTAGTCGGTACGGTACTGCTGGTAGCCGTAGCGGATGGCGATATCTCCGATGCCGCCGCCTCCCACGGTTCCTGCCATGGCAGAATATCCTACAAGGGAGATTATAAGAAGTACCACGCCGTTTAACATACGGGGTATTGATTCTTTTACGTATACGCGAAGGAGTATCTGAAGGTCTGAGGCTCCAAAGGATCTTGCAGCCTCAACTACGCCCTTGTTTGTCTCGCGAAGTGCACTTTCAAATACTCTTGCGATAAACGGGATCGCCGATACTGTAAGTGGTACGATGGATGCTGTTGTTCCGATGGCTTTTCCAACAAGTGCTCTTGTAAAAGGAATTATTATTACAAGAAGGATAATAAACGGAAAGCTTCGAAATACATTTACAATAAAGCTGAGTACCTCATATACCACCTTTTGCGGCTTTAGGCCGTCAGGTGCGGTAAGCGTAAGTATAACAGCCGGTATAAAGCCAAGTATAACAGAAAACAGGGCCGACCAGAAAACCATATATAAGGTCTGGCCGAAGGCGTTTAATACTGTTTTTGTCAGAGCTGATGATAAAAACTCCATTATTTAAGCACCTCCCAGCTGACATTTTTCTTATCAAGGAAGCTGCATATTCTCTCTTCGTCCTCTTCCTTGGCATTTATTACAAGGCTGCCATGAAGCTCGTCTCTAAAATCTTCGATCTTTGCCCAGCAAATAGAAAAATCTTCATCAAGCTCTCTTGCCATCATTGTAACTATAGGCTCCATAGAACCTTCGCCCGTAAAGAAAAGCTGTATATTAACTCCGTAGTCAGGAAGGATCTCGCTCCTGTCGTGTAAGAAAGCCTTGATCTCGGGTATACGGGGCTGAATAAACATCTCTTCAGGTTTTCCTTCTGCAAGCACTTTTCCGCCGCTAAGGAAAGCCACTTTGTTACAGATCTGCTTAACAACCTCCATCTGGTGGGTTACCACGATAATGGTGATACCAAGCTCTTTGTTGATCTTTTGTAAAAGAGCAAGTATTCCTTTTGTGATCTCAGGGTCAAGGGCGCTTGTAGCCTCATCGCAAAGCAAAAACTCAGGATCAAGTACAAGGGCTCTTGCTATTGCAACTCTCTGCTTTTGGCCGCCAGAAAGCTCACGGGGCTTTGCATGTACCTTTTCTGAAAGTCCTACAAGTTCTATAAGATCAAGGATCTTTTTTCTGCTTTCTTCCGTATTTGTTTTGATGCCCCAGAATTTAAGAGGAAGGGCGATATTGTCATATACATCAAGTCTTTCAAGAAGGTTAAAGCCTTGAAATATCATGCCCATACGTCTTCGAAGATTTTTAAGAGCGACCTTGTCTTTTACGTCTACCTTAGTGCCGTCTACTTCCACATATCCGCTCTCAAAGGATTCAAGCCCATTAATGCATCTAAGGAGCGTAGACTTACCCGCTCCTGACTGACCTACGATACCGTAGATCTCACTATCTTTGATTGTAATAGAAACTCCTTTAAGGACAGAAACGTCCTTAAAGGATTTCTCAAGTTCATGTATTTTTATCATATTACTGTGGGTCTACAAAAGATGAGATAACTGCTCCTTTGTATTTATCCTCTATATATTTTTTAACCGCATCTGAGTTGATAGCCTTGATAAGAGCCTTAACTTTATCTGAAGATTCATTACCCTGCTTTACAACTACAAAATTAGTTCTCTTTACTGATGTTACATCATCAAACTCTTCGATGTCAAGTGCAGGATATTTTGCAGGAAGATCTGCGCCAAGTGCGTAGTTTCCGTTGATGGTAGCCGCATCAAGATCAGGAAGAGAAAGAGGAAGGCTTGCTGCCTCAAGTGGAACGATCTTGTATCCGTGTGGGTTTGCCTCTGCGTTGTCTGAAAGAGACTCAAATGTAACATTTGCATCTTCGCCGTATCCGCCAAGGCTTGTAAGAAGTCCTTTCTGTACAAGAAGTGCAAGTCCTCTCGCGCCGTTGTCAGGATCGTTTGGAATACCGATCTGTGCTCCGTCAGGAATATCTGAAAGAGATGTATACTTTTCGGAATAAATACCCATTGGCTCAATATGTACGCCTGCTACTGCTGTAAGATGAAGACCGGCATCTTCATTCTGCTGGTTCATATAACCAAGAGTCTGGAAGTAGTTGGCATCGATCTCGCCCTCTTCAAGAGATGTGTTTGGAAGTACATAATCTTCAAATACTACTGTTTCAAGCTCCCAGCCATCTTTTGCAAGCTCAGCTTTAACTGCATTGTCTAAGATATCTGCATGAGGTACAGGCGTTGCACCTACGATGATCTTTTTGGAATCTTTTCCCCCCTTAGCGCCGCATGCGGCAAGTGAAGCGATCACAAGAATTGCGATCAATAATGTTGCGAATTTTTTCATGATTTTTTTCTCCTTGTTTTGTTGACTTTTTTTAACATGAAAGGATTATCTCACAGAAATTATTATTTGTATACTACATAAAATTAATAACGGGTTATCAATTAAATTGATAACCCGCCTGTTCTGATATTTTATCTTACAGTTCTTCTCCCGACACTCCTGAGAGATATTTCTTTAATTCTGCTATGTATTCTTCGCCCATCTTGCTAAGAGAGCTGTTCTTTTTTGTTATATATCCTATCTCCATTATGCTGTTTGGATTATCTTTATCTTCCTTAAAAGGTATTACAAGATATCCGTCTCCGTTTAGATCGCTTGAAATGATACCGGAGCAAAGTGTGTACCCGTTTACGCCCACCATAAGGTTTAGCATAGTTGCTCTGTCTGTAGCCTTTATGGTACGCGGGTAAACATTTTCGCCAAGTATCTCTTCCGCAAAGTAGTATTCGTCCTCTTCCTGCTCAAAGGATAGGCAAGGATAACTTTCAAGCTGTTCAAAGCTTATGCTCTTTTCCTTTGCAAGGGGATGCTTTTCAGAAAGATACACATAAGCCTTGCATTTTATAAGAGGCGTAAAATCAAGCTCATTTTCCGTAAGGAACTTCTTTAACACCTTCTCATTTGCCTTGCTCATATAAAGCACGCCGATCTCCGAGCGAAGCCCTGCCACATCGGTTATAACCTTTTTGGTGTTTGTTTCTCTTATGGCAAAATCAAACTGCTTAACGTCATATTTTTTCGTCATTTCCACAAAAGCCTTAACTGCAAAGGAGTAGTGCTGGGTAGATACGCCAAACTTTCTTTTGTAATCTCCCTCTCCCTCATACTTTTGCTTTAATGTCTCAAATCTGCCGTAGAGCTGCTTTAGATCGTTTAATAACTCTGCGCCTTCCGGAGTCGGAGTCACGCCTCTCCTTGTTCTAACAAAGATAACGATCCCCATCTCCTTCTCAAGCTCCTTTACGGCACTTGTAAGGGTAGACTGAACGATAAACAATTTCTCTGCGGCCTTGTTCATAGAGCCGCATTCTTCAATAGTCAGAGCATATAAAATCTGCTGAAGTGTCATATTCTTTTTCCCTTTTTTAAATTATTGTTTTCTGGTTGCTTTGGTTCTTGCAAAAAACTGATCGTGCCATACAAGGAACATGTAAATATTCCAGATGTGTCTGCTGTAGTCGTGTTTTCCGGACTTGTGGTCTTCAAGAAGCCTTAATATGGCATCGGTGTTAAAGTACTTCTTTGCCGTATCCGTAAGAAAAGCCTCTCTTATGATATTATAATACTTTTCTTCGCGAAGCCATATCCTTATTGGCACAGGAAAACCAAGTTTTTTCTTGTCGCCCGTCTTTTCAGGAAGGCTTCTTTTTGCTGCCTCTCTAAAGGCCGCCTTTGTGGTGTGTCCTATAACCTTGTATTTTGAAGGTATGCGCCTTGCAAGGTTAAACACCTCTCTGTCAAGGAAAGGCACGCGGCTCTCTAAAGAATGCGCCATACTCATCTTGTCTGCCTTAAGGAGGATATCTCCTATAAGCCAGAAATTCATATCGATATACTGCATCCTTGTGATATCGTCAAGTCCTTTTGTCTTTTCATAATAAGGCGCGGTAAGTTTTTGAGGAGCTGCATCTTTTGTAGTAACTTTAAGCACTTTTTCTCTTTGCTTTTTCGTAAATATATTGGCATTTCCGATAAAGCGCTCATCTACATCTTTGCTACCGCGGATGAGGAAGCTCCTTCCCTTTACACCTTCAGGAAGAATACCTGCAAGCGCGGCTACGCCTTTTCTTAAAGGCTTTGGCATCTTTTCGTAGCCGGAAAGAGAAAGTGGCTCGTGGTAAATGTTGTATCCGCCAAAAAGCTCGTCAGCGCCTTCCCCTGAGAGCACCACCTTAACCTCTTTTGCAGCCTCTCTGTCTACAAAATACAGGGCTGCTGCCGCAGGATCAGCTAAAGGCTCATCCATATAATACTGGATCTTTGGAAGTTCTTTCCAGAATTCTTCCGTAGAGATCACCTTGCTGTAATTGTCTATACCGATCTTTCCTGAAAGCTCCTTTGCATAAGGTATCTCGTTATACTTCTCATAATCAAAGCCAACGGTAAAGGTCTTTGCACCGTGGAAATTCATGGCTACAAAGCTTGAATCAACGCCGCTTGAAAGAAGGGACGCCACCTCTACATCGCTTACCATGTGGTATTTTACGGAATCTTTAAGTGTATTTTCTATATCATCTATAAGCTTGTCGTGGTCCATATCTTCTTCAGGAGCAAAGCTTGGATCAAAATATCTTGTGATCTTAAGATCTCCTTCTTTAAACCTAAGGAAATGTCCCGGCATCAGCTTAAATATCCCCTTAAAGAAGGTCTCATCAAGTACTGAATACTGAAATGACATGTATTCTTCAAGAGCGCGAAGATTTACTTCCTTTTTTACCTTTGGGTATTCAAGTATGCTCTTTATCTCAGAGCCGTATACCAGATTACCCCCGCAAAGGGTGTAATAAAATGGCTTTATTCCAAACATATCTCTTGCAGCAAATACGCTCTTTTCTTCTTTGTCCCAGATAAGGAATGCAAACATACCGCGAAGACGGTCAAGGACCTTTTCATTCCATTCCTCGTACCCATGTAATATAACCTCGGTATCGGAGTCATTTGCAAAAATGTGTCCTTTTTCTATAAGCTCCGCCTTAAGCTCTTTGTAGTTATATATCTCTCCATTAAACGTAATGTGGTATCTTCCGTCCTCATTTGCCATAGGCTGATTTCCGCCGCCAAGGTCGATTATGGCAAGACGCCTGAAGCCCATAGCAATGCCGTCGTCTATATAAGACCCGTCCCCGTCAGGTCCTCTGTGGATGATCTTTTCTTTCATCCTTGTAAGTACTTCGTGGCTAGCCACATCATTTCCGGTAAAACCGCATATTCCGCACATAAAAATCTCCATTTTCCTTTAAACTTAAAAATAGGCGCTTTGGTACCTAAACTTACCAAAGCGCCTTTGCTTTATCGAGTTTTATATTATGCTTTTTTAATCTGATTGTCAATGACTATTCGTAAAAATCATCAAAAAAATTGATAACATTAAATAATGACTACTGCTCCGGGAATCTGTAGTGCTCTATTATAAACTGCAGGCTCCTGTTCCCGTTATATTCGTTTATATCAGGATAGTACATAAGATCTGCAAAAATACTGCCACGGCCTTCTAAAATGTCTTCCATGATGTCATCTCCAAAAGATGCGGCAACGTCGCCAAGGAATATATCCGCATCCCCAAAGATAACGCCTGTATAGCTTCTTCCGATACGCTCTTCTTTTAACGTAAGCCTTATAACATTGTTATTTTTTCCAAGCACTCTTACCCCTGATATTTCCACATTCTTTGTGGCAAAAAGTGGCTTTGGGTTACCTTTGCCGTATGGCTCAAGTCGCTCAAATTCTTCTGCAAGCGCAAGGCTGTGGTAAGAAAGAGGAAGCACCGCATCAAAATAGTATTTTGGTATCTGATCGTCTTCGCTTAAGGTGCAGCAGGAATTGATCGCTTCCCGCAGCGACTCCACCTCATCTGCATCATCTGAAAGAAGGGAAAGCCCCGCAGCAAGGGGATGACCGCCAAACTTTGAAAAATGCTCCTTAACCTTTACAAGGTTTTCAAACATGTTATATTCGTCCGTAGATCTTCCCGAGCCTTTTATTGTGCTTTCTCCCTTAGTAAGGACAATAGCAGGCTTATAAAATCTTTCTCTTACCTTTCCTGCCACAATGCCGGCTATACTTTCATGGCACTCAGGCAGATACACCACAAGCACCTTATGGCCTTTTTCTATAAGGCCTTCTGCCTGCTCAATGGCTACAGCCACATTGTTTGCCGTCATCTCTTTTCGCTCTTCGTTAAGAGCTACAAGTTTAGCAGCTACCGCATCAGCGCTCATGGTATCTTCTGAAAGTAAAAGCTTAAGGCCTTCTTTTGCGGAATCAAGCCTTCCCGACGCATTGATACAAGGTCCTATTACAAAACCGATACTGTAAGCACTTATACTCTTTCCTTCCATGCCGGTAGCACGTATAAGGGCGCGAAGGCCGATATTTTTCGTGTTTTCTATAGCCTTAAGACCATTTTTTACTATACATCTGTTTTCTGAAAGCAGGTCCATAACATCGCACACAGTAGCAAGTGAGACCATATCAAGAAATTCATCTGCTTCGCTTACGCTTCTTCCAAGATTTTTATACATGGCGCGTATAAGCTGCCAGGCAACTCCCGCTCCGCAAAGCCCGTCAAAAGGGTAATTACAGGCGCTCTGCTTTGGATCTATAACAGCATCTGCAGGTGGCAGTTTTTCTTCTTTTACTCCATCTTTTTCTTCGTAAAAAATCTCATGGTGATCTGTTACTATCACCGTCATACCAAGTTCTTTTGCGTGCGCGATCTGGGTTAGCGCCGCTATGCCGTTATCACAGGTAAGAATGGTGTCTACCTTGTCTTTAGCCGCCGCATCGATTATGGAAACATTTATGCCATATCCGTCTAAAATACGGTCAGGTATCTCGTAGGAAAGGTTAGCTGCCCCAAGACGCGAAAGCCCCTTATAAAGGATGTATGTAGACATAACGCCGTCCACATCATAATCTCCCACTATCCTTATGCTCTTACCTTCGTTTATCTTTTCCTGAAGTATCTTTACTGCCTTTTCCATATCCTTTAACAGATACGGGTCTGATACCGCGGTAAGCTCAGGGGTTACATAGGCATTAAAGGACTTCATGTCTGCTACGCCGCGGTTTACTATTATCTTTGCCGTAACCTTATCTATCCCCGCAGACTTTGAAAGAATATCAAAATCCGCCTGTTTATTTCTTTGTATCCATTTTTCTGTCATGCTCATTTATTTACTTCGTTCCAAACTTTTATAATATAGTCAAGTGAAAATGTGCTGTCCTGATTTTTTATCAGATTCTTTTTTGCCAGCTTGTTTGTATATTTGCCAAGTTTATATGTAGTAAGCTTTCCGTAGCCTTTAGCAAGGTGGGTAACAAGAGGGATTGCTTCGTAACCGTCTGTTTTTACCTCACCCGTCTTTTCGTCTTTGCTTATATATACCTTTGCCATCTCCCCAAGCATTCGGTCTGCTACGCCTTTTTTGTATTCTCCCGTAGAGTTTACAAAGTTGCCAAGAGAATAATATACAAGCATCTTTTTACCGTCCGGTCTTTCCACTTCCTTTACAGGCTCTATAACGTGAGGGTGGGCGCCTATTACAAGGTCTACTCCGACCTCCGCAAAAAGCTTTGTCCACTTTTCCTGCTCCGCTGTAGTCTTGTGGGTGTATTCTGTGCCCCAATGAGGGCAGACTACTATAAAATCAGCTTTTTTCTTAGCTTTTTCCACATCTTTTCTTACCTGCTTTTCAGTAAGGAGCTTTACTGCGTAAGGGTTATCTGCAGGCATCTTTATGCCGTTTGTGCCGTAGGTATAATTAAGTATGGCAACCTTTATGCCTTTTACCACTTTAATATAAACTGAATTAAAATCTTTTTTATTATCATATATGCCAAGCATCCCCATCCCGGGGTAGTTTTCTTCCCAGAAAGAAATGCAGTTTGTTACCCCCTTATTTCCCTTATCAAGAGCATGGTTTGTAGCATGAAGCACTACGTTAAAACCGGCATTTACAAGAGAGTCTCCAACTTCAAAGGGCCCGTTAAAGCAAGGATAGCCTGAAAGCCCAAGCTCGCTGCCCCCAAGGATAACCTCCTGGTTTGCTATGGCTATATCTGCGTTTTCTATATCTTTTTTTATGTTTTTGAAAAGATGGTCATAGTTAAGTGTCCCGTCAGGCCTTTTGCCGCTGTCTGTAACAGGCGGGTGCAAAAGCACGTCGCCAACCATAAGAATGCAGGCGCTGTCAGGGTTATCCGTAACTCCTGATCTTACCTCGTTTATTTTTGTCTTAGCGTCTGCCCCCGCTCCTCCCGCAAACGTAAAAGCAAGGATTAACGCAAGTAAAAGCGCAAGCGCCGGTTTTTTAGCTGTTTTTCTCATATCCTGTCCTGTCCTTTACTACCAAATGTTCCCATAACTCCGCCGATAACACCGCCGATTATATGTGTAAGCTGCGATACGTTATCATTTACAAATATTCCCTCATAAACCTGGGTTCCAAGGTATAAAAGAGATACTATTATAAGAGTAAGTGGTATCTCGCCGTCTTTATAGCCTGTAATTGATGAAAGAACGATAAACGCGTATACCACTCCGCTTGCCCCGAGAAGAGCAGCCCCCGGGAAAAGGATACAGTGCACTATTCCTGTAAGAAGCGCCGTGATAACGATAACTTTTATAAGAAACTTGCCACCGTATTTTTCCTCAAGAAGCGGGCCGGTTACAAGGATCAGCATAAGATTGTTTAAAAGGTGGCTTACATTTGCATGTCCAAGCACATGACCAAAAGCCCGAAAGTAGGTAAAAGGGTTTGAAAGCGGCGCTCTGTATACGCAAAAAAGCAGATTGTTTGATACGCCTCCCGTAGCCACATTTATTATAAATGTAAGTACGCAAAGTGCTGTAAAACCAAGTACTGCAGGTGAATTGTTTACTATCCTTATCCTGTTTTTCATCATTCTCCTCCAAAGTCAGTTATTTATTATCTCATCCTGAAAAGCCATAAAACTTTCCATATCTTTGCACTTAAACATCTTTTTACAGAGTTTTTCTTTTCCTTCAAAGTCTCTTTGCATATATACCCAGACTTCTTTAAGCTTTTGTATCACCACGTTGTCATCTTTTATATTGTCGCGGTACGAGCGTATAAGGAAGTCAAGGTATGCAGCTCTCTCAGAAGGGCTTATCTCATCTCCGCCCTTTATCATTCTTGCAAGGGCCGGATTTCTTACAAGGCCTCTTCCCGTCATAACGCCAGCAGGCTCTTTTCCTGCTTCCTTAACGCAGATTTCTATAAGTTTTTTGTAGTCATCTACCGAGTATATATCACCGTTATATATAACAGGTGCTTTTGCATTTTTAAGGGCATATATAAAAGCATCCACCCTCGGGACTCCGCTATAACCGTCTTTTCCGATACGAGGGTGCACTATAAGCTCTGTTATAGGGTATTTGTTATAAATATCAAGGAGCTGTGGCCAAACTTCTTCTGTTTCAAAGCCGATCCTGGTCTTTAAAGAAAGCTTAAGGTCTGGGGTGCTTTTATAGACATTTTCAAGGAAGGAATCAAGCTTATCAGGGTACTTTAAAAAGCCTGAGCCTCTGCCCCTTGCTGTAACAGTGCCTGAAGGGCAGCCAAGGTTAAGGTTAACCTCGCTGTATCCCATCTCGTAAAGTTTTAAAAGCAGACTGTCAAAGCCTTCGCCATCATTTGTCATGATCTGAGGGATAAGTGTAACCCCCTTGTTATTTGCAGGATTTACATCTTCAAGTTCTCTTTTTGTCATGGGTCTTTTTAGGTGCGGCGTAACAAAAGGCGAATAAAACTTGTCTACGCTGCCCTTAAAAAACTCGTTTATACCATTTCTAAAAACAAATCCTGTAATGCCCTCCATGGGCGCTAAGCTAAAAATCATATTATTCTCTCTCATTTTATTTTCAGCCATTAGTATACCATGTAGGATGACATTAAAAAAGAGCCTTGCGGCTCTTTTTTGTAAATGTTTATTTAAATGTCTTGTGCAGGCAGCGTCAGCATGATAATTATTCTGTTCTATCCAAAATAGAAAGTAAAAGGTAAATAACAACGGAATACATAAGCGAAATAAAGGCTGCCGCAACCTTAGGTCCAATGGTCTGCGGTGTATCTAAACTTCTTAGCATTGAAATACCTGATACAAGGGCAACCAGCACACCAATAGGTATGATCACCTTTCTAAGAAAGCTCACTATTTCTTTCATTTTGCGCTTTCCGCTTAGAAGCACGGCAGCAAGCGCTGCAAAGGTTATTATAATGATCGTTGGAAAGTCTATAAGCCACGTAATATTAAACCCCACGCTAAGTCCAAACATTAGAAGAGTTAATATCAAAAATACAATACCAAGCGTAAGCTGCACCTTAGTACCCTTGCGATTTTCCTGATTTTCTTTCATAAGTTCCATAATAGTTACCTCCGATTTCTTTGAATACTCATCCGGAGAAAGCCTTTCACAGCTAAGCAGCTCATTTACGGAAATATCAAGCTCTTTGCAAAGGTCCGGCAAAAAGGAAGTATCCGGCAAACTGTTGCCATTTTCCCATTTTGAAATGGTTTTGTCGCTTACACAAAGCTTCTCTGCCAGCTCCTTTTGCGTCATTCCCTTTTCTTTTCTGAGTGTCTGCATAAACGTGCCAACTTTTTCCTGATCCATGATCTGCCTCCGGTAAAATATTTAAATATTTCGTAGCTACTATCTTAATTTAACCACTCTATCCCATAGAATGCAATCTACGAATCGGAGAATGTCGCATGGGGACGGAGTCAGTACGACATTTTGCGGAAAATGTCGTACTGACTCCGTC
>JAEEOQ010000141.1 GCA_016284355.1 Lachnospiraceae bacterium | reverse complement strand
ACTTTTCTTCCGTTTACCACAACCGCTGCGGCGGTCTCATCGCAGGAACTCTCTATAGCAAGTATCTTTATCTCTTTTTCTGTTTCTTCTATCATATAGCACCTTTTCGCAATCTATAATGTGTCATCTGTAAGTTCAAAGAACAAAATACGCCATTTGCCGTCTTCGTCTTCTCTAAGGTAAAACTTCATATTTGAGCCTTTTGAGCCGGTATTGTCTTTTACAAGATAATAAGAAACTACCGTTGCCGTATTATACTCTCCTTTTTTTAAAAACACAACATCCTTGTAATCCTGTACCTCTGTGGTACTGATAACCCGGCCTGCTGCCTTGTAATCTTCTATGTCTTTCTTAACTCCTGCCACATATTCGTCTGCAGGATTTCTTTTTAAAAGCTCTGTGTCAAAAAGGACCCTGGCTGTCATGGCAAGGCTTGTTATCTCTTCGTCTGTATGAGGTTCACTGTAGTAGCACTTGATGATGCGGTTATAGAACTTTACAACTTCTCTTGCATTTGAAGGGTAGTTGTTTTCTATGTCTTTGTCGATGATCTTCTGCGCCTCAGTTTTCCCTGCTATATCATCTGAGCTTGCAGGTCTTGTGGCTATCTTATAAAATGCAAAAAGCACCATGGCCACAACCATAAGCATAATAACCGCGCTAATAAGTTTTTCTTTCATGCGCACCTCATTTCCGGCAGCTACGTGCCGATCTTTAGTCACAAAGATCCATATCAGTCTTCTTCAAACATAAGCTCTGTCATCTTGCCATCTTTTCCCGTCTCTGTCTCAGGGAATATCTCGCGTACTGCATCAAGATACTCTGCAGGCTTAAACATAGAAGGGCTGTAATGAGTAAGCCACATCTTTGCTACGCCGGCTTTTTTGGCAAGAGAAGCAGCTTCATAAAAAGTCATGTGTTTCTTTTCTTTTGCCTTGTGGTCATCTTCGTGATCACCGTACATACCCTCGCAGATAAACAGATCCGCATCTTTTGCTTCTGCCGCGATCTTGTCATTTGGCCTAGAGTCTGTACAGTAGGTAAGCTTTATGCCTTTTCTTGCAGGGCCAAGGACCATATCGGGTGTATAGGTTTTATCGCCGTCTGTCACAGTCTCGCCCTTTTGCAAAAGGCTCCACATCTTAAGGGGAATTCCCTGCTCTTTGGCTCTTTCCGCGTCAAATCTTCCGGCTCTGTCTATATTTATGGTGTAAGCATAGCAGGTGACGTTGTGAAACACCTTAAATGCCTTGATCCTATAGCCTTTAAGTGTAAACTCGCAGTCTCCTTCAAGCTCGATATAATCGATCTTAAACGGAAGCTCAGGGGCTATTACCCTAAGGCAGTTAACAACCTTTTCAATGCCTTTTGGCCCTACTATTGTAACAGGGTCTTTTCTGTCTGCATTACTCATGGAAAGGAGAAGCCCCGCTATACCGCTTATATGGTCTCCGTGAAAATGAGTAATGAGGATAGTATCTATAGGATTCATGGAAAGCCCCGCTTTGCGGATAGCCACCTGTGTTCCTTCGCCGCAGTCTATAAGAAGGCTGCTTCCGTTATATCTGCATAAAAGCGATGTGAGGTATCTGTTTGGCATCGGCATCATGCCGCCGGTACCAAGTAAACATACATCAAGCAATCTTAGTTCCTCCACATAATGATCGCATCTTCAGTAGGCGATTCATAAAAATTCTTTCTAATGCCCGCATCTTCAAAGCCAAGGCTGTGATATAAAGCTTTGGCAGGCTCATTGCCCGCGCGCACTTCAAGGGTAAATGCGGTGATACCCGCTTTTTCGCCCTCTTTTAAAAGCTCTGTCATAAGCTTCCTTCCAAGGCCCTTACCGCGCATATCTTCTCTTACAGCTACGTTGTATATCTGGCCTTCGCCGCATACATTCCAGCATCCGCAGTACCCGGCAATAGCGCCGTCATCTTCTGCCACAAGGTAAATGTGGTCTTTGGCATTTGCTTCTTTTTCAAAGCTTTCAAGGCTCCAGGGGTCTGAAAAAGTCGCACTTTCTATGGCGTAGCACATTGCTGCGTCTTCAATCTTAAGCCTTCTTATCAGCATTCTTTTCCTGCTCCAACCTTTCGCGCTCTGCCTGGGAAAGTCTTAAATATACAGGAGTGTGGTCTTTTCCGTCTTCATACTTTCCTTCTTTAAACAGCTGCATTCCAACATATGCCACGGCACCTGCACGCTGCTTTGACAGATGTGCGGGAGCAAAAAAGTACGGCACTTTGATCTTTTCTTCTATAACGTTTTTATATACCTGAACGCCGTCGCCAAGGAAAGTTACTGTCTTTCCCTTTTCATTAAGCTCAGTTATAAGGTCTTCAATGCTCATGGCGCGCTGCTCAGTAAGAGTAGTTAGTTTGCCTTCATTAAAGCAATAGGTTCCTGTATAAACCTGAGAGCGTCTTGCGTCCATAATAGGACAGATAAGTCCTTCTGTATTAAAAAGGTTTGCTGCAATTCCAGCGGTAGTAGGCACAGAAACCACAGGCTTATTAAGCGCAAAGGCAAGCCCCTTTACTGTAGCAGAGCCTATACGAAGGCCTGTAAAAGAGCCCGGGCCTGCTGCAACTGCTATGGCATCTATCTCAGAAAGGTCTGCTTCAACCATCTTAACTATCTCGTCAAGCATAGGAAGCAATGTCTGAGAATGTGTTTTTTTATGATTTACAGAGTATTCCGCAAGAAGCGTGTCATCTTCCATAAGGCATACGGAAGCCACAAGCCCCGAGCTGTCAAGTCCAAGTATTTTCATAATTCTTCTTTAAGTCCTTCTATTTCAATCTTTCTATAGTCAAAACCTTTTTCAAGGTCTTTTGTAATCTTTATCCAGACTGCATCAGGCGGAATAAGGTCTTTGATAATAGAGGCCCACTCAAGTACGCAGGCGCCTTCCGCAAAATAATCCTCATAGCCGATCTCATACATTTCTTCTATGTCTGCTATGCGGTAAACATCAAAATGATAGAACGGCACGCGGCCATCTGTATATTCCTGAACTATGGTAAATGTAGGACTGCTCACAGAATCGGTGACTCCAAGCCCTGCTGCAAAACCTTTTGTAAATACGGTTTTTCCGACTCCTAGATCTCCGTCCAAACACACAATCATGCCGGGATGAGCTACCCCGGCAAGTTTTTTTCCAATATTGTAAGTATCTTCAGCTTTGAAGCTTTCAAAACTATTCATCAGATCCCTCTTCTTTTTCTGCTGCCTTAGCGGCTTCCATATGCGAAGTTATATACTCTGCAACTTCATCATATTCGCTGCCAAGAGCAGACTTTGGCAAAATGTAACCTATCTTCTTTGATACGTATAATACCATGATAGACCTGCCTTTGGCAAGTTTTGATAATTCTTCCCATTTGTTGTCATTTGCAAGCTCGCCCTGACGAAGGTGTACTCCGTCTTCATCAAAGCTGTAAGTTATGGCTGTCTGAAATGTAGGGTTCTTACTAAGCTGCTGGGCTGCGCTCGTAAAAAGTCTTAACGGATTAAGCACGGTAAACATAAGCGCTATCACGATATACACAAAAAACATGTTGGAATCTTCACCTGCCCAGCCAAATGCAAGGCCGGCAATCGCAAAAATGCTCACGCAAAGTCCAAACAGTCCCGAAAAGGAGCTGTATTCGTGTTTCATAAGAAATACAAACATATCCCACAATGTAAGCTTGATATCATAAGAATAAGAATCCCTCATATCTGCACCTTTCCTTTTCCCCTACAGCTTCATGCTAAGCTGTATACGTTTCTTTTCAAGGTCTACCGAAAGTACCTTTACTTCTACTATATCACCTACGCTCACAACATCAAGAGGATGTTTTACAAATTTATCCTTTGAAAGCTGGGAGATATGTACAAGACCGTCCTGATGTACTCCGATATCTACAAATGCACCAAAATCGATAACATTTCTTACCGTACCCTTAAGGATCATGCCCTCTTTAAGATCTTTCATATCCATAACATCAGTACGAAGGATTGGCTTTGGCATCTCTTCACGCGGGTCTCTGCCCGGTTTTTCAAGTTCTTTTAAGATATCGGCAAGAGTGAGCTCACCAACGTTAAGTTCGGATGCAAGCTTTTTCTTGTCCATATTCTTTATCATAAGTGAAAGCCCTGTTATACCGCCCTTGATATCAGACGGCGCATAGCCAAGCTTTTTAAGAAGTGCATCTGCCGCCTCGTAGCTTTCCGGGTGTACGCTTGTGGAATCAAGCGGGTTGTCACCGCCGTAGATCCTGCAAAAGCCTGCACACTGCTCAAAAGCTTTTGGTCCGAGCTTTGGAACTTTTGTAAGCTCACGCCTGTTTTTAAAACGGCCGTTTGCTTCTCTGTATTCTACTATGTTCTTTGCAATTACTTTACTGATACCCGAAATGTATTCAAGGAGTGAAGCAGATGCGGTGTTAAGGTCTACGCCAACTTTGTTAACGCAGTCTTCTACAACTCCGCCAAGGGCTTCACCAAGCTTTTTCTGGTTCATGTCGTGCTGATACTGGCCTACGCCGATAGCCTTAGGCTCGATCTTAACAAGTTCTGCAAGCGGGTCCTGTATTCTTCTTGCAATACTTGTGGCGCTTCTTTGTCCAACGTCAAATTTAGGAAATTCTTCTGTTGCAAGTTTACTTGCGGAATATACGGAAGCTCCTGCCTCATTGACAATAACGTAAGAAACCGGCTTTTTGATCTCTTTAAGCATATCTACGATGACTGCTTCAGACT
>JAEEOQ010000010.1 GCA_016284355.1 Lachnospiraceae bacterium | reverse complement strand
TTGCAAAAAACAGGACCACATTTGTTATAGCTCACAGACTTACTACGATCCAAAATGCAGAGAAGATCCTTGTGCTTACGGAAGAGGGCATCGCTGAGTCCGGAACACACGAGGAACTCCTTAAAGCAGGCGGAATTTATGCAAGTCTTTATAATATGCATAAATAGCCACATATCTATTTGTACCAAGTTAGAAAGAAGACATATCAATGAACAAGATCAAAGAACTGTTTAAGAAGGACATAATGCTTTCGGTTTCAATACTTGCAGCGGTGGTTTCGCTTTTTATCACGCCGCCAAGTAAAGAATTACTTTATGACATTGACTTTAAGACACTTGCCACCCTTTTTATGATGCTTACGGTACTTGAGGGCTTTAAAAAAGAAAATATCTTTAATCCGGTGCTTAAGCTTGCGGGAAAGATGCATACCATGGTTGCATTATCACTTTTCCTTATATTTGGTGTGTTTTTCTCGTCAATGTTTGTTACAAACGACGTTTCGCTTATTATCTTCGTGCCGCTTACTATTATCCTTTTCAGGGCCGGAGATAAAGAAAAATACATACTTCCCGTTATTTCAATGGAAAACATAGCGGCTATAAGAGGTTCGCTCCTTATGCCTTTTGGAAGTCCGCAAAACCTTTTCCTCTTTGGAAAATCGGGAGTTTCGGCAGGAAGATTTATGCTTTATATGTCGCCTCTTAACGTGACATCGGCTATCCTTCTTATCCTCTTTATCCTTTTCCTGTACAGGAAAGATGTAAAAGAGGCCATTGTAACAGGCAATAACGCCGTTACCAAAGAGTGGACACCTGAGGGTAAAACAAAAAGAGCCCTTTATATAGGACTCTTTGTTCTTGTTTTATTTACCATCGTTTCAAGAACGACTCTTTGGCCGTATATCACGCTTTTTGTGGTGCTTGCGGTACTTGTGTTTGACAGAAAGGTGCTTGTAAAAACAGATTATGTCCTGCTTTTTACATTCCTTTGCTTTTTTGTTTTCTCATCATCCATCGCAAGACACGAAGGCATTGCAGCCTTCCTTAAGAGCCATGTGGCAGGAAACGAATACTGGTGGTCAATAGCACTTAGCCAGCTTATATCAAATGTGCCTGCATCAATTGTTCTTTATCCTTTTACGGAAAATCTTGGGGCCCTTTTATACGGACTTGATACAGCAGGCCTTTGCTCGCTTATCGGCTCACTTGCATCGGTAATCAATTACCGTATTTACGTAAGAGAGTACCCCGGCCGCGGCGGTAAGTTCGTAAAGGTATTTACCCTTGTTTCCTGGGCATTTTTCATTATTGTAGCAGTTCCGGGGTTTATTCTTTCGAGGATCTGGCAAATATTTTAAATGTCATAGGGTATAAGCCCATGGTAACAAACATAGTGAGTGCATAACGGCATGTTCTTACGATACTTGATACAAAGCTTCCGTTTGCAAGGAATTCCTTGTTAAACGGGAGCTTTAATATTGTGTTAAGGCCAAAGAATATTGCACCTCCGGTAACTACTCTTAGCACAGTAACAGGAATATTCTTTGAGATCTCAAAATTAACAAATCTTTCTTCAAAAAGCACAGCTCCCATAAAACCTATAAGCATACCAAGGCCTGTAAAGTAGTCTGATGTCTTGCAATAAAACAGACCGCAAAGGGCTATAACAAGCAAGACCGCGTAAAGGAGCTTTATATTCTTTACTTTTCCTTGTATATATGTAAGCAAAAAAGCGAGAATGTAACCGACTGCAAGGCCTGCAATTACATCCGTCGGGTAGTGGTTTCCAAGGAATACTCTAGAAAATGCCACAAGGACCGGTATTATAACTGCAAGGATTGCAAGAAAATTCTTCTTAAAAACGGTGTAAAGAGAAGCAAAAACAGCGGCGGCCGTAGTGGAATGACCGCTTGGAAAAGAAAAGCCCTGGGCGTGGATATCGTAGATACCGGCTTTTTTATCGACAGGGCGAAGGCAGTCTATCTTATCGCTTTCAAAATAAGGCCTTCTTCTGAAAAAAACATTTTTAAACATTGGTGTAAGTACTGTGCCCATAATGAGGTTAAGACTTATGATCTTTCCGGCTTTTTTATCTATGCCAAGATAAACTATGCCGATAACACCCACAGCTATAAGCTCTTCACCAAACATGCTTAAAAAATTGGCTATGGTTGCAAAAATACCGCTTCCAAAGGCGGCCTGAAGCCATTCCATAAATCTTATTTCCCAGTCAAAGTAAAAAGTAATACCTTCCATATGTGCCTCCAAAATATAGTTTCGTTATAAAAATGATAACAGAATCAGGTTAAGACTTCAACTCAAAGGGATAAAGTGATATAATTGCTTATGAACGTATGAATCTTATTTCGGAGGATGATATGAGGACTATTCTGATAGGTATAGCGGGAGGAACCGGCAGCGGTAAAACCACTCTTGCAGACAAACTTGTAGAGAATTTCGGTAATGATGAAGTAAGTATCCTTCGCCATGACAATTACTACAAAAGACATGACGAGATGACTTACGAGGAGAGGAGTAAGCTTAATTACGACCACCCGGATGCATTTGATACCGACCTTCTTGTGCAGCATATCTGCGATCTTAAAAGAGGCGAGAAGATTGAGATGCCTGTGTATGATTACACGGTGCATAACAGATCCGACGAATTTATCGAAGTTTATCCGGCTCCTGTTATAGTGCTTGAAGGTATCCTTATCTTTGCTGAACCTGTGCTTTGTGACCTTATGGATATCAAGGTGTTTGTAGATACAGACGCCGACGAGCGTATCCTTAGAAGGATCCTTAGAGATGTTAATGAGCGCGGCAGAAGCCTTGAAAGCGTGGTAGATCAGTATCTTACCACAGTAAAGCCTATGCATGAGCAGTTTGTTGAACCTAGTAAGCGCAAGGCAAATATCATCATTCCTGAGGGCGGACATAACCAGATAGCTCTTGAGATGCTCATAGAAAGAGTACGTAAACATTTAGCAGATAATTAAAAGGGAGAGGGATTACAATGGACGAAAATGTTAAAGAAACAGTTGAACAAGAGGTTAAAGAAACTGCGGCTGAGCCTGTTAAAGAAGAGGTAAAAGAGCCTGAGGTAATACCTTCTATGGACGATTTCAAAGAGGAGATCGAGCAGTCTTTAAAGAAGCATACAGATGAGGATTTCTGGGATGACTTTAGAGACGCTATGGAAGAGGGCAAGATCTTTACCGTCAATGTGGCAGAGGCAGTTCCTGCAGGAGTTATCACTTATCTTAACGAGATACGTGCTTTTATACCTGCTTCTCAGCTTGCGGTTAAATACGTTGAAAATACAGCAGATTTTGTGGGAAAAGATCTTGATGTAAAGATAATCACAGCAGATCCTGAAAAGAATAAGCTTGTTCTTTCTGCAAAAGAGGTTGAAAGAGAACGTCTTGCAGAAGAGAAAAAGAAGAAGATGTCTTCTGTTGAGGCAGGCCAGATAGTAGAAGGAACAGTTGATAAGATCACTACTTACGGTGCTTTTGTAACACTTGATGAGGGAATCTCCGGTCTTTTACATATTTCACAGATAAGCCACAAGCGTATCGGCTCTCCTCGTGAGGTTATAAAAGAAGGAGAAACCGTTAAGGTAAAGATCCTTGCTGTTGAAAACGGTAAGATTTCTCTCAGCATGAAAGCGCTTACGGAACCCGCTGAGCCTTCAGAAGATCCTGATGCAGCTCCTGTGGAGTACAAAGACGAAGGAACGGTCAGCACAGGCCTTGCAGGCATACTTGCAGGACTTAAAATAGATAATTAAATCAGGACATAACAATGGAAGAATACCTTGACATCATTGATAAAATAGAGCATTACAGACGCTTTGGCAGGGAAACGGGCCTGGCTCTGACAGGAAAACTATTGGAGCATACAGGCAGGTTTACCCTGCCTTATATCCATATAGCGGGAACAAACGGAAAAGGCAGTACTGCAGCTTTTTTAAACAGCATTCTTATAAAAGCCGGCTACAAGGTGGGGCTTTTTACTTCTCCGCATCTCATTGATTTTACAGAGCGTATAAGAGTTAATAACGATTGCATTACAAGAGAGCACGCCTGCGCCATTGCAGACCGTATCTTTAAGATTTCGGAAGAAAACGGTATCGAAGCAGGTATGTTTGATTATTGCACCGTTATCGGCTGTGAGTATTTCAAAGAACAAAATGTGGATATTGCAATTATGGAAACAGGGCTTGGTGGACGGTTTGATTCTACAAATGCCATAGGAATACCTGTTGCCGCCGCCATTACCCCGATAGGTCTTGACCACATGGCTATCCTTGGAAACACTATTAAAGAGATTGCCGGCGAAAAGGCAGGTATAATTAAAGACGGAGTGCCTGTTGCTATCGGGCCGCAGGAACCTGACGCCATGGAAGTCCTTTTAAATGCGGCTATAAAGGCCGGTTCTGATATTTATAAGGCTGATGTTAAACGGAGCGAAAAATATACTCTTGGCCTTCTTGGCAGTTATCAGCTTGAAAATGCAGCTACGGCTCTTTGTGTAGTAGATATTCTTAGAGATAAAGGATACGCTATAAGCGAAGAGGATGTTGTTTTGGGACTGAAAGAAGCAAGATGGCCGGGACGCCTTGACAGGCTTTTTGAAGGAACCAATGTATTTATAGACGGAGCGCATAACATACACGGTGTAAAGGCGCTTAAAGACAGCCTTGTAAACTTGTTTCCGGGGCAAAAGATCAGATTCCTTATGGGAGTACTTTCTGATAAAGACTACAAAGCCATGCTATCAGAGATGGTTCCTATCGCAAGCCGTATCGATACCGTTACTCCGCCCGGAGAAAGAGCTTTGCAGGGAAGCGAGCTTAGCAAGATGATAAATGAGATGGGGGTCCCTTCGGAGTTTAAACCGGACCTTAAGGCGGCCCTTACAGAGCTTAAAAAGATGCCTGCAGATGAGCCTGCCTGCATTTTCGGTTCTCTTTATTTTGTTGGCGAAATAATGGAGATTTTGCAAAAAATGTCTTGATTATTATCGTGTTTATTAGTAAAATATTGCGTGGTGGTTTTAAAGATGGGCGTTAAAGAAGATATCAAAAGCGGGAACTTAGCCCGCGTATATCTTATATACGGAACCGAAAGTTACCTTAAGACTTTTTATAAAAACAAGCTTAAAGAGGTGGCACTTGCTGGCGGAGACCCTATGAACGTAGCGTCTTTTGCAGGCAGCGGTATTTCGGAAAGAAGTATTATAGACGAAGCCGATACTTTGCCGTTTTTTGCAGAACGGCGAGTGGTTATGATCGAAGATTCCGGTCTTTTCAAAAAGGCGGGAGATCTTGCAGATTATATCAAAAATATCCCTGAGACCACTGTTATGATCTTTACCGAGTCTGAAGTAGACAAGCGAAACAGACTTTATAAGGCGGTTAATGAGGTCGGTGTTGCCGAAGAATTTAATGCTCTTTCAGAAGGCGACCTGCTTAAGTGGGTCGGTACCTTATTTAAAAAGTCTGAAAAGAACATTACTACAGACACAGCAAGGTTTTTCCTTGACCGCGTCGGTACCGACATGAACAACCTTGTTAATGAGGTAGAAAAGCTTGTCTGTTTTACGGGCGAGCGTGATGTTATAGAAAAAGCCGACATTATGGCAGTTTCTTCGGAACATGTAGAGGGAAAGATCTTTGAGATGATGGATGCCATAGGCAGCAAGAAGCAGGAAGAGGCCTTAAGACTTTACTACGACCTTCTTACTCTTCGCCAGACTCCTGCCGGCATACTTACTCTTACTATACGCCAGTTTAATCTTTTATACGTTATAAAAGATATGGCAGCCAGACATGTAGATAACAAGACTATAGCGTCAACGGCGGGCATAGCGCCCTTCTTTGTAAATAAGTACATAGCCCAGAGTCGCAACTTTGACCTTGCTACATTAAAGGAAGCGGTTGAATACGGCACCGAGCTTGAGACAGACTTTAAACAGGGGCGAATAGAAGACCGTATCGCCTGCGAGCTCCTTATAGTAAGGTACAGCATCTAGTTTATTTTTAATTTCATATTGGTTATGTTCATCGCAAAGCCTCGGCTTTGCTGATGTTTTCATAATATCCGGAGCGGTATCGAAGTGGTCATAACGGCCCTGACTCGAAATCAGGTAGGCGGCAACGTCTCGTGGGTTCGAATCCCACCCGCTCCGCTTTTTTTATGCCTTTTTTGGGTGGTGGAAGACTAAGTGACGCTCCCTGTTAACGATATTTTTTCTCGACCCGTCTTCAGATATTTGGGACAAGTTAACCCTTCTCGCATGGCGGGCGTTACCACCATGCTCGGGATGGGGAAGTAAATATGTATACGTAATGGCCCTCAGATATGATCCTCATATCTGAGGTTTTGATATATGAAACGGCGTGTGCTCGAAACTTCGTCTCGGCATCCGCCGTTTCACATATCACACCGCCAGGCTCCGCCTGCGGTCGCCATTACTTATTTCTTCTTTAAGTTCCCAATAAGGTCGAAATATTCCCCATCCACAGGGCAGTTGCCCCAAAATCCTTGACTCTCTCGAAGAAAATATCTACGCGGTCGCTGGTTTAACCAATACCTAAAGATATTTTTGATAAAAAAGCACCTTACGTGATCAATATAGTTAACTCCGCAGAATTAACTAATGATTCTTTAGTATAAATAAAAAAGTGGTACGACCCCCGCATATATTCAACGCCGGTTCGTACCTTGTAAGTAAATGATACACAATTCATTTTGAGATTTCAAGTATTTCGTTATTGTTTTTAATGATTATTACATGACGAAGTCGTTTGGAAAGATTTAATTGAGTTTCGATTTCTTTTATTGCCTGGCTCTCAGGCATTTTACATCTACAGCGACCGCGCCAAGCAGTTTGTCGACGGTTTATTAAGATTATTTGGTGCAACTGCCCTGTGGATGGTGGAAGGTAATCAGTTGTGGGTTGAAGATTAAACTAGGAATGGACCCTTTGAGCAAAGCGAAAAGGGGTAGATACAGAAGAAGGGACACTGAAACCGTGGTTTCAAGGTGTTCCTTCTTTGTATCGTAGACCTGCAAGTATTTGCAGGTTCCATTCCGCAAATATATTTACCTACCATCCCGAGCCGGGTGGTAACGCCCACCTGGCGAGAAGGGTTGACTTGTGCCAAAAAATTGAAAATAAGAGGAGAAAACTGCGTTAAGGCAGGGAGCGTCACTTAGTCCTCCCTCTAAGGTGTCAAAATTGTAAGGAAATCTTAATGAAAATAGTGTTGTAATCTAAAGTGCTCTGTTGTATTATTTCTTTACATCGGAAAAGTTTTTCTATAAAATAATAAATAGTATATTGCATTATTGAATAGCTTATATTATAATCACAAACATAAGAATAAAATCAAAAAGGGGAACTTTTATGGAAACTAAAGTAAAAAGAGGTTTTTTTGGAAGCGATCTTAAGATAATAGCTATTGTGGCGATGTTTATCGACCATTTCGCCGCAGCTTTTTTGCAGAATTATTATTTAAAGCAGCTTCCGCCTGAATTGTATTCTTTTACACCTGCAGAGCAGACAGCCTGGATGCAGGCGCACATTTCAGTGGCTGCTATCAGTGTTTTGGTGGGAGTTATGCGTTGCATCGGAAGGTTTGGCTTCCCGATCTTTGCCTTTCTTCTTGTAGAAGGATTTATACACACCAGAGATGCAAAGAAGTATGCGTTAAGACTCGGTATCTTTGCGCTTATCTCAGAATTGCCGTTTAACCTTGCTTTTAGCAATGTACTGTTTTTTCCGCATTACCAGAACGTATTCTTTACCCTTACGATCTCCATCGTGGCTCTTATCTTTATTAAGTACTTTGAAGATAAGGATCTTGGTGGATGTAAGCCGCTTTGCGCAGTGCTTGGTATAGTCGGCATGATAACCACAGGAGCTTTCCTTTTTAGAAAATGCGTATTTTCAGCAGTTTTAAACTATACAAATATCAAAGCACTTGATTATGTGCTTCCTCTTTGTGTCGGAGTTATATTAGCATTTATAATAATCGCGGCTACAAAAGATAAGGACTGCAATACAAAGAATACCATAAATATGACAATGTTCGTTCTTGCGGTCGCTATAGTTATTGCTGAAGGTCTTCTTACTGATTACAGCGGCTGGGGCGTATTTACGGTAGTTATTATGTACCTGCTTAGAAAGAACAAGACTATGGCATTTTCAATAGGCTGTGCTGCACTTACAGTTATGTCACCTATCGAGGCTTTTGCTTTCCTTATGGTGCCTGTAGTAAATAAGTACAACGGCAAGAGAGGAATATCACTTAAGTATTTCTTCTATGCATTTTATCCGGTGCACTTAGGGCTTATCTACCTTGCAGCTTATCTGATGGGATATGCATATTTCTTATGGCATTAGAAGATTACATATATAACACTGATTTAAAGGGATCGGGTCATACCGGTCTCTTTTTTTTACAATAATTATTCGATAATATTTGGATAAAAGATGGATAAATGGTTGTATAATTGATATTAATTTGATATAATAAATACACAAATGGCAAATAAAGAGATATATAATGGAGAGATGTGTTTATGACACTTGATGAAATGATAGAATTAAAGTCAAAACTGGGGTATTCTTACGAGCTTATTTCGGAAAAGTCGGGTATTCCTATAAGTACGGTACAAAAAGTTTTTGGCGGGGCTACGGCTTCTCCAAGGTTTAAGACTCTTCAGGCGTTAAGTAAGGCTTTTGAGGGCAATGAAGGTTATCTATCTGCATCAAATGGATCAAAACCTTTTATGGTTAATGAGCCTTCTGCTATTTACGGCGTTACAGAAGGGAGCAGTGCGCTTAAATATGGTGATAACACAGGGAAAACCCTGGCAGATTATCTTGCCCTTCCGGATGATGTGAGGGTAGAGCTTATAGATGGTGTATTTTATGATATGCCGTCACCGACCTCGGTGCATCAACTGATCGGTTCAAATATTTACACCTTTCTTGATAGGTACATTAACGATAACTACGGAGAATGTATAGCTTTTGTAGCCCCTACAGATGTTCAGCTAGACTGCGATGATAAAACCATAGTAGAACCTGATGTTTTTGTGGTATGCGACAGAAGCAAGATAACAAAACCACGTATAGTTGGCGCACCTGATCTTATAGTTGAAGTTTTATCTCCTTCAAACTGGTATCACGATATGGTGCGCAAACTTAACAAATATAAAAACGCCGGCGTAAGAGAATATTGGATAGTTATGCCTGACGAAAAAACAGTGCAGGTTTATATCTTTGAAAAAGGCGAAGGCCCAATCTTTTACACCTTTGAAGATAAGGTTCCTGTAGGCATATGGCAGGGAAAAGCAGAAGTTGATTTTAAATCAATTTATGACAGGATTTCATTTTTATATTAATAATCTAATGGCCGCATTTGCTGATAGTTTAGCGAATGCGGCCAAATTTTGGGGTTTAGACTACTTTTTCGATGCCAAAGTAATCCAAAGCTTTTTCGATGGCTATATTCCAGAATCTCCATTCGTGTTTGAGACCCGGAACAGTGTAGTACTCCACTTCTTTGATGTTAAGCTCATTAAAGAGCTTTTTTGTGTTTTCAAGATCGCCGTAGATGAGCTCGTCTGCTTCGCCGCAACCAATGAAAAATTTTGGGAATTTAACTCCTTTAGCAGCCTGCTCGCGAAGAACCTTTACAGTGTTTTGGTAGGAGTTTATGAAATCCTCCTCGGAATCAAAGTTGATGGCAGATTTTTTCATGCGCTCCCACATGTAGCCGCCGGTTTTCTTCATAACATTGAAATCACTAGGGTTTGCAGAAAGAATGGCTGCGCCGCCAAAAAGCTCCGGGTGGTTAAATGCGTAAACGCAGGTACCTCTGCCTCCCATAGAAAGGCCTGCGATAAAGTTGTCCTCGCGCTTATCTGAAGCAGGGAACCAGCCGTAAATGGCAGGCATAAGCTCTTCAGTAAGGTAATCGAACATATTAAAGCCGGTGCCAAAGCTCTCCCAGTTAGCATAGTTTGAGTTCATTGCAGAGGGCATAACCACAATAAGATTTCTCTCAGAAGCGTAAACCTCGATCATGGTCTTTCTGATCCAGTCTGAATAATCACCGAAGGTGCCGTGTAAAAGCCAGAGAACTTTGTATTTCTCACCGCTTCCGTAGAATTCCTTCGGAGTCTTTGAAAAAGGCTTATCCGGAAGGATAACGCCAACCTCATGATTGTTTCCAAGATAGTGCGATTGAAAATTAAATCTTACAAGTGCCATAATAAACCTCCAATTATATAATGATCCAAAAGCCATTATAGCACAACATACGGTGTAACATCAAAAGGCATGTAAAAGTTTTTCCGGCTTATTCTTTTGCCTTATTGTAAAAACTTACCAAAAGCAGCATATAACATACGGTCTTTGGAAGCATAAGCGCTCCGAGTATCGGAATAAAGGATGCGCCAACAGTTACCGGGATATAAAAGGCAAATGACAGTGTCACAAAAAGCCATATTAATTTAAATTCTTTGATCTCAGATCTCTTTTTGAAGTATATGATTACGATCATACACCCAACCACTATAAAAGGAATATTGCGAAGAATACCCCAAAGAAGCGGCGAATCATTTGTAAACCAGTTGTTGCCAGGCATTAGGCAAAGTGCTATCCGGCATATAGCAAAGGCGTAAAAACAAATGGCGAAAGTCTTATGCGCCGGTTCTTTGTAGGCACTAAGCCAAATGCGATACATTAATACGTAAAATACGGTCATGGTAATGGAAGTAACGAGTTTTCCGAAACCAAGCCAAAAGGTAAAGTCAGCATCAACAAAATAGTTTAATACTCTAGGGACAAGGTGAAATGCGTCTCCGCATCCAAGTATGAGAGCGGCGCATCCCATTAACCTTCCAAGTGAATCCTTTCTTTTTGCAAGGATAATAAGACCTGTAACGATGGCAAAAATCAGATAAATGATATCAAAACTGCTTTCTCCGTATTTCATGTGTATCCTCCTTGAAATTAACAGACAAAAACATTACATTATAAGCCGATTATACCATGGGAAGGCACTGCGAGCAATTACTTGCATGGTGTGAGATAGAGAAAAATTATCCTGAGGCTTCGGTGTGGGAGACTGTAACTCCGTATTTTGAAAAAAAGCATTGACAAAACGATAACAATGCATTAATATGACAATCGAAAAGAAAAAAATAACATTTTCAGGGCAGGGTGAAATTCCCTACCGGCGGTAAAGCCCGCGAGCCTTTTGGCATGATTCGGTGAAACTCCGAAGCCGACAGTAAAGTCTGGATGGAAGAAAGTGTGTCAGTAAATATGTAACGACATGGCTCTGGAATCTCGTATTCCGGAGTTTTTTTATGTTGGTATATGCATTTTTATCATGGCCTCCCTGAAGTGGGAGGCCTTTTCTTTTCTAAGACCGGGAATAAACAATGGCCTTTATAGTTTTGCTAAAAAAAGAGAGGGAGAAAACATGACTGATGAGGATTATATGAAAAGGGCAATAGAACTTGCGAAAAAAGGAGAGGGACATACTGATCCAAACCCTCTTGTGGGTGCTGTGATAGTTAAAAACGGCAAGATAATAGGGGAGGGATATCATGAAAAATATGGTGGTTTACACGCAGAAAGAAATGCACTTAAAAACTGCACGGAGAGTCCTGAAGACGCAACCATCTACGTTACTTTAGAGCCTTGCTGTCACTACGGAAAACAGCCGCCCTGTTCCCTTGCTCTTATTGATGAGGGGATAAAAAAAGTGGTGATCGGCTCAAGGGACCCAAATCCCCTGGTATCAGGAAAAGGGGTTTTGCAGCTAAGAGAAGCCGGGATTGAAGTTGTGACGGATTTTCTAAAGGAAGAGTGTGACGCTATAAATGAGGTATTCTTTTGTTTTATGAAAAAAAAGAGGCCTTATGTTGCGCTTAAATACGCCATGAGCGCAGACGGAAAGATTACCGATAATGAGGGAAGATCTAAGTGGATAACAGGAGATACAGCAAGAGGGCATGTTCACAAACTAAGAAATAAGTATGCCGGGATTCTTGCAGGTATTGAGACGGTTCTTGCAGATGACCCTATGCTAAACGTAAGGGGGATTGAGGATCCTGCTCAGCCTGTCCGCATCATACTTGATACAAACGGCAAAATACCGATTGATTGTAAGCTTGTAAAAACAGCAAAAGAAATACCGGTTACCCTTGCCTGCGCAAGGATCGAGGCGGGAAAGAAACAACTACTTACAGATCTTGGAGTTAAGGTGCTGATCTTGCCTGTTAAAGAAGGAAAAGTAGATCTAAACTTTCTGCTTAAGGCTTTGTATGAGGAAAAAATCGACAGTGTTTTGGTTGAAGGAGGAGGCAGGGTAAACGGAAGCTTCCTTACGGAAGGGCTTTTTGATAAGGTATACGCTTATGTGGGCGGAATGCTTCTTGGAGGAGAGGGCAAAAACCCTATAGCAGGAAGCGGTGTAGCATTAAACGAGGCAATACGTCTGATTCCTTCAGACATAAAATGTTTTGATAATGACGTTTTGATAGAATACAGTGTTTTAGACTAAAAAAGAAGGGAGGTAGTTATGTTTACAGGAATTATTGAAGAATGCGGGATATTAAAGGCTAAAGGAAGCGGAAGTCTTACCATAGCAGCAAGCAAGGTACTTGAAAATACGGCTATAGGCGACAGCATTGCGGTAAACGGTGTTTGTCTTACGGTTACCGGATTTACAAATGAGGGCTTTACCTGCGATGTAATGCCGCAGACTCTGCGTGTATCCGGTCTTTCTATGGTAAGCGTCGGTGATGAAGTAAATCTTGAGAGGGCTATGGCAGCAGGCGGCAGGTTTGGTGGTCACATTGTAAGCGGCCACATTGACGGCATCGGCACTGTAAAAAGCGTAAAAACCGAAGGGAATGCGGTGTGGGTTGAGATCGAGCCTGAGGGCGATCTTATGTCAGGGATTATTGAAAAAGGCTCGGTAGCAATAGACGGAGTCAGCCTTACAGTAGCAAAAAGAAGCGGGGCTACATTTTCTGTTTCTTTAATACCACATACCAGAGAAGAAACAAATATGAAGCAATGGATACCCGGCCGCATGGTCAATCTTGAAACAGATGTGATAGGAAAATACGTAAGATCCTATATGGAAACAGAGAAAAAGTCAAATATTACCATGGATTTTTTATATGAGCATGGATTTGCTTAAACCATCAAAAGGAGGAAAGAAAATGAGAACCACTATTAAAGAGGCACTAAAGGATCTTAGAGAGGGAAAAATGATCCTGGTTTCAGACAGCGAAGACCGGGAAAATGAGGGGGATCTTATTTGCGCTGCAGAAACCCTTACGGCAGAGCAGGTCAATTTCATGGCGAAATACGGAAAAGGTCTTATCTGTCTTCCGGTGTCAGAAGAGATAGCAGAAAGGCTTCAGATCCCGGCTATGGTAAAAAAGAATACCGATAATCATGAGACGGCATTTACGGTAAGCATCGACCATGTGGAAACCACCACAGGTATCTCTGCTTATGAAAGAGCTCTTACTATGAGAAAAGTTGCAGATCCTGCCTCAAAGCCTTCTGACTTCAGAAGACCGGGGCATTGCTTCCCGCTGGTAGCAAAAGAGGGGGGAGTACTTAAAAGAGAAGGCCATACCGAAGCAACCGTTGACCTTATGAAGCTTGCGGGTCTTGAACCTGTGGGGCTTTGCTGCGAGGTTATGGCAGAAGATGGACACATGATGAAAAGGTCTGAACTTGAAAAAATGGCTGAAGAATACGATCTTTGTTACATTACCATAAAGGACCTTCAGGATTATTTAAGAGTACATGAAAAATACGTTAAATGCGAAGCAAAGGTAAACATGCCAACTGAATTTGGCGAGTTTCGCGCATACGGCTTTGTAAATACTCTTACGGGAGAACATCATGTGGCGCTTGTAAAGGGCGATATCGGTGACGGAAAAGATGTACTTTGCAGAGTGCATTCGGAGTGCCTTACGGGAGACGTTTTTCATTCCCAAAGGTGTGATTGCGGTAAACAGTTTGAAGCAGCCATGAGGCAGATAGAAAAAGAGGGCAGGGGAGTGCTTTTATATATGCGCCAGGAAGGACGCGGTATCGGTCTTATAAATAAGCTTAAGGCGTACGAGCTTCAGGAACAGGGCTATGATACGGTAGAAGCAAATGTAAAACTTGGGTTTGCTCCGGATCTAAGAGAGTACTGGATCGGAGCACAGATATTAAGAGAACTTGGAGTAAGCGAGCTTCGCCTTCTTACAAATAACCCTGAGAAGATCTACGGCCTAGAAGGCTACGGAATTTCCATCAAGGAAAGGGTTCCGATTGAGATCGCAGCCCAGAAATTTGATGTATTTTATCTTAGGACCAAGAAGGAAAAAATGGGTCACATTCTGGCAGAAGAGACATTTGCCGTTGCAAAATAATAAAATTTAAAGGAGAAAAAAACAATGAATACTTTATCAGGAAATGTAGTAGCAAAGGAAAATATGAAGGTGGGCATCATTGCCGCAAGATTTAATGAATTTATCACTTCAAAGCTTGTTGGCGGTGCCTTTGACGGTCTTACAAGACATGGGGTTGATGAAAACAACATAAGTCTTGCATGGGTTCCGGGAGCATTTGAGATCCCTGTTCTTGCAAAGAAGATGGCAGAAAGCGGAAAATATGACGCCCTTATCTGTGTGGGAGCAGTTATCCGCGGCAACACCAGCCATTACGACTATGTGTGCAGCGAGGTAAGCAAGGGTATCGCTCAGGTGTCTTTATCTTCAGGAATGCCTGTTATGTTTGGTGTACTTACCACAGAAAATATAGAGCAGGCTATAGAGCGTGCAGGCACAAAGGCGGGAAATAAGGGCTATGACTGCGCTCTTGGTGCTATCGAGATGGTAAATGTTATGGCACAGGTTTAATCCTTTTGTAATTGAATAAGGTACCAGGTACCGTTACAAGGTACCGTTACAAAATTGTTAAATTTGTTAGACTGCTGTAGCCTGAGGTATGAAAACACCGGAGAAGGGAAACTTCTCCGGTGTTTTTTAAAGCCTATTTTTTGTGGTGTTATTATCTCTGAAATGTGGTACTATGAGTATAGAAGATCTGGGAGGGGGCGGCAGAGTATGATGAAACATAAATCTGTATTTCTTGCCTTACTTGGCGGAATTATATACATTTGGACGGGGACACTTTATATCTCTGTTGCTTATACTTTTTTTAAGTATTATGATGATATAACCGTGTGTCTTATTACCGATTGCTATTTTGCCATCTTACAGGCTCTTGGTTATGCTTTTTCCATTGTTTTTCTTAAAAAGAGTAAAAATTCGCTAAGCTTTTGGGTACCTATAGTAGAATCCTTGATCATTTTTTGTACGGGGCTTGCTGCTTTTATGTCGGGGCAGCCTATCAGTTCAGTATTCTGGGGAAGCTTTATGAGCTTCTTTACCGGTGCTATCATGTGTTATGCCATTACAGAAATAACTCTTAATGTAAAGTTTTCAAACAGAGGAAAAGCTTTTGGCCTTATATATGCGGTTGGCAGTGTGGGAAGCCTGCTTTTATCTCTTCTTGACGGCGGGAATGCTCTCGGAGAAAATTTTATTTTTGTCATATACGGCGCACTTGCAGTGTTATCTTCAGCTTTAGGACTTTATTTTTACAAGAAAAATGATGATTCGTCCTTTAAAGAAGAAGAGTATCTCGATCCTGTGAAATCAGGATTTAATAAAAACGATGCTGTTAGAATTTTCGTTATATTTATGTTCTTTGTGCTTAGCAACATAGGGCTTCACTTTAAGATAAGCGGCGGATCTGAATTTGAATCTGTGGTGTTATCAAGAGCCTTTTATGCAGTGGGTCTTATTGCCGCGGGTTTTATAAATGACAGGAGCAGAAAAGTAGGAGCTCTTTGCGCATTTTTGGCACTGGGGTTTGGCCTGCTTAGCCCTGCCCTTCAGGTAAATACCGGCACATCTGTCGCAGTTCAGGCAATCGCATACGTTTTTCTGGGGCTTCCTGCTATTTACAGGATGATCATATTTTCAGACGAGGCGGAAAAAGACCACAGTAAGTTTCCTTTTGTTACCCTTGGCGTAGCTGCCGCCCTTGCAGGCCAGGCTCTTGGAACTTTTATGGGTGTATGGCTTGAAAAGGATATGATGGTATTAGTCTGTGTTATGCTGATACTCTATATAATAACCGGCGGTGTATTCTTTGCCTTTTTCTCTGCTTTATATCCAAATGATAAGAAAGAGGATATGCTATCTGAAATAGACAGAAAAGAGATAGCATTTGAAAAATATGTGAAAGAAACCGGGCTTAATGTAAAGCAGGCTCAGGTTTTAAAATATCTTTTAAACGGCGCTTCAAATGGCGAGATCGCCGAAAGTCTTTTTGTGGCAGAAAGCACGGTAAAATACCATGTAAAAAATATCCTGCAGGCCACATCCTGTCATAATCGTAACGAGCTCATCGAAGATTTTAGAAATCACTACTTAAATTCCTGATTTAGGCAAAACTATACCTAAACTATCCCTTCTCAATCAGTGAAATGTGCTAATATTTATTTACAAATCTGTATCAGATTGACAAAACATGTAATAAATATTTAATTACAGATTTCAACTAGTTGCAGGAGGGTAAAGGTATGAAGAAACATCAAAAAAGGAAACTATCACTGCTAATTGCAATAGCCCTTGTATTATTTACCGCGTCTCATATAGCTCCGGCTTACGCTGAACCCGACCCCGGGCATCCGGATGTGGAGGTATCAGGTATTACGTACAGCTGGGATGATAATGTTTATGTGGGTTTTGTAGAATCAGGCTTTGCAGGAACCGCTATTTCAGTACCTGAAGATTATCATCTTATTATGGGCGATACGTCTGATTCGTTAAACGGAGTTACGGTTTCAATTGCAACAGGTGGTTCTCTTGAAATATTTGATGATAAAGTTTTTGAAGGAACTATTACTCCAAGTGACGGCGCTTTCTTAAGGTTTGGTTCTGCCGCCAGCGTACCTGCAGGTATCACGCTTTATGATGCATCTGGAGCAGCTAGTTTTACCGGAAATGTTGACCCTAGTGTAACTTTTTGTTATAACGAAACTTTATTAAAATGGGTAAGGTTCATACCGCCTTTTATGGATATTAACATAGGCGGATTTAACGCTGCTACAGATACTATCAGTGTCAGCTATAAATACACAGGTGAGACAGATTATAGAGTTGCAAGTGATTATGCGCCTGAAGAAGATCCGGGTTTCCCCGGCAATTACTCAGGGACTTTTGAACTTGCTGGAATACCTAATCAGTGGGATTGTCGGGTCGATGTAAAGATCACTCTTTCTTCAACCCGCTCTATTATTATGGCTGCAGCGGATTGTGACAGTGATGATCTGTCTTCATATATTAGTCCCGGCGGAACGGAATTTAATACTATTATAGATTTAAGTGCCAACAACTGGGTCGGAATTTCTCTTGCTTACCCGAATTCCGGAAACCCTGATATTACGGAAGAGGCAAATAATAATCTTTATGCATACTACGCTGCAGATCAGGACGGAGTTAAGGCACTTTTTGCAGAGGAACTTATATGCAGATTAATGGATCCGTCCCTTTTTGAATATTTTGGAATGCCTGAAACAACTGATGCGTCAAGCAGATCGGCAAATGTAGCCACATTACTTTCACGTATACAGGCAAGCGGAAGTTCTTATACCGTTACCGCTAAAGATCCCGGCGGTGCAGACCATACTATTACGGTTCAGGATTATAATGTAAACTGGGGCAATAACTTTAATAACGGGCAGCCGGTTGTAAGTACGCTTCCTGTTTATACCCTTGAAAATGTGGATCAGGTGCTTATCTGCACAGATTTTAATGACAGGACAGGACGCGGAAATAATTTCCTTATATGCGATATTGATGATACTCGTGATGATGAAACTGACTTCATTAATTTTTCTAATGGAGCAGAAGAAAGAGCAGGCGGAGTATGTTTTACTGTAACTTCAATTAATCCTGCCACCATAAAATGCGGCGGAATGGGCAGATTCATGACAAGACTAAACGAAGAAGGCCTATATACTATCGAGGTAAACGGCGGGGCACCGGCTTCGTTCCTTAGAGTGACAAATCCTGTAGAAGGCGGAGGCAGGATCAGGTTACTTAAATCTTCAGAGAAATATATTGCTATTGGCGGTGTGGGCGAAACTAAGGCCTATGGCCTTATTGGTGATGCCGGAAGCAATGTGGATCCTGTCTGGACTACAGGTAATAATAGAAATGCCAAGGCAAGGGTGTATGTGGGAGACAGCACCATACACCTTTACCCCCTTGTAGGGTCTACGGGGCTTAGCCAAACCGGTATTACTTCAGTTGAACTTGTAGAACCGTCACAGACAGACGGTGTTACCCTTAATGCCTCAGACCTTTCAGATATTTCACTTTCATTTTCATCAAACTTTTATGATGAAATACCATTAAAGTTTATTTTTGAAGGCGGCGCAGAAAAGTACATAACAGTTGTTCGCGTAGGGCTGGTGATCCAATACCAATACCTTGGCGGAGATCCTGATAGAGGTCTTGATGATCATGGAGATCCGATAGTTGATCACGGAGAAATAATACAGGATTATCAGAACACAACAATTTCTTACGATTACAGCTACTTTAACGGTGAACAGATTGCAGTATGGGCTACATACTATCATCCGACAAGCGACCATACGGGCGGTGCTTCTGATTACATGATGTACCTTACCTTTAATAACGGCACTCACAGAGTTATATCTGCCTCGGATACTGCCCATTCTTTTAACGGAAGGATTGACGCAACAAGTGACGAGGTAGCATCAACTACTTTCCTTATAGGTTTTGAACAGGCAAGGGAATATTTTGATGGAAACGTCTGGATAGGACAGAGAACTGAAACAACATACCATGAAGGCGGTTTTTATGCGACAGTTCTAAATGCTGGCTTTGATGACAATACCACATACAGCGGTACCCAGATGGGCTCAGGAAAAGGCGTCTACTGGGATGGCCATATTTCATTTTATAGATAAAGAGGGGATAAAGCTATGAAGAAAAAACTGATACTTATAATGATCCTTGCAATTGTGATAGCTTTAATTCCTGATGTCTGCAAGGCAAGGAATAAAGACGTAACAATAACTTCTGCATCTATAACAAACGGAGTGGCAAATGTAAGCGGAATAACCAGCGCACCTGCAGTTATGGTACAGATAAGGGATACAAACGGCGATATTGTTGCCATGATGTCAACAGCAGTGACTAATGAAAGATTTTCAGAAAGGATCAGTGGAAGTTACACTTCAGGCGTAACTTACAGTTTTTATGTTGCCGACTATGAGGGCGGAGCATTTGCTGTGACACAGGCTGCTGCTACCGTGAGCTATGTGCCTGTGATAGTTACTCCTGTTGATACGACTCCTGACGAAGACCCGGCGGAAGAAAAAGAAGAATCTCCAAAAGAAGAGGAAGCTTCCGAACCTGAAAAACAGGAGATAACCACAGAAAAACAGGATAAAACAAAGGACAGCAAGCAAACAGTAATAAAAAAGACAGTTAAAGTAAAAAAGAAAAAGACCTATAAGGTTGCAAAAGGAGATACCATTAGCAAGATAGCTGCAAAGCTTAAAGTTTCGGTTAAGGAACTTCAGAGCATAAATAAAATAAAGAATGTCAACTTAATATACCCCGGGCAAAAGATAGTGTATTATGTTACAGTCAAAAAGACTGTAGAAGAGGTAGTTGATAAAGAAACAGGCAGCAAGGAAAAGCAGGAAGCTGAAAAGAAGACGACAGAAAAGAAGGCAAAGACTAAGACATATGTGATAAAGAAAGGAGATACCCTTTCAAAGATCGCAAAGAAGCTTGGCCTTACACTTAAAGAAGTAATAAGCAAAAACAAGATCAAAAATCCTGACCTCATTACACCCGGTCAGAAGATCAAATACTAGGTTTAATAAAAGAGTCGCAGTTTTTACTGCGGCTCTTTTAGCGCTTTAATCCGACGAAAACGGTACTTATTTTCTAAGGGCTGATCTGAATTGTGAACACACTTTCTTAAATGTGAGCAAATATTCTGTAAAAAGGTATGCGAATGGGCATACCGAACTGGCAATTTGCTTTTTTAAAGGCTATAATTTCATACATAAACATAAAGGTTACAAAATTCCACACGATATAAAAAGAAATTATCAAATTGTAACCGAAATATATCGATATAAAAATTGTTGTTGCTAAGTTGTTGTTTTACTTTAAACGCACACAAGGAGGACGAGCTTATGATGAACGAGAAAACCAGAACATTTAAGATTTACGTTAGTTTCGTATTAACACTTTCACTTATTTTAGGATTTTTCGCATTCCCTGTTAAAGAAGTTAAGGCTGAAGATGCAAGATATGTTACACAGATCATAACTGATTATAATGATTTTGATCTTAACTCAACCGAATATGTTTGTACAACATATAAGTATAAACTTGGTGATCGTGTTGATTCATTACCGGCAGATGCAGCCATAGTTACAGTTAAGGAAAAAGGCGCTGACGCTGAAGCGACACATAATCACGGAGCTCAGATTTCTGTTCATGCGGTTCAGAAAGGCAGCGATTTTGATAGTTGTTCTGAAGGCGCAATGAGATACATTGAGAACGAGACCTATGAGTTAAAAGGAACTACAAACGTAACCGGAACAGGTTGGATATATGCTTGTAACGCATACTGGAGAAGTCAGCATATCCTTACTCAGCCAATGTATATATATGTATTAAGTAATACACAGCCTGACGTTCATACTTGGAACGAGCCTGATGTTACACCTGGCACAGCAACATTTACAGCAACATGTAATTGTGAAAACTGTACTAACCCTGGAACAATTTCTCTTACACTCGTTGCAGAAAACGAAGAGTTTACAGGTAGCGCATACAGTAGCGCATTTAATAAGTACGACAAAGATAATTGGACCTTCGCAGGACTTAATGAGCCAACACTTACATATTACATATCTGACGATTTTACAGCTGAGAACAAAACTTCATCCGCAAGCGGCGGAGCAATCAGTTCAGGTGCTGCTCCTACAGCAGTCGGAACATATTATGTAGTAGCTGAAGCAGTTAATAATGAGAACGTAGCAGTTGCATCAGCATCAGCAGTTTTTATGATCACACCTACCAGAGCTACTCAGAGTATTGCAGTTCCTACTTTTTCAGCTATTGGTTCTGATACAGTTATACTTGAAGCAATTGAACCTGGCTACGGCGAAACACTTTATGGTATTAATACAAGCAACAGTGCTCCTAAGAATTGGCAGAATTCATTAGTATTTACAGGCCTTACACCTGAGACAGAATATTTCTTCTTTGCAAAATACACAGGTGATTACAGCTACAGACCTGCAGTTTCAACCGGAAACCCTGCAACAACTCTTGAGGCTTCAGCAGCTCCTATTGAAATACCTGCAGAATTATACGCACCTACATCAGATCCTGAAACAACAACTGAAAATTATACAATCCCTGTAACCAGTGAAAATTCCGTTCCTGTTACCGCCAATATCGAAGAAGGCGTAGCAGCTATCGAAGATATCACTGAAGAGACCATGGATAATATCCTTGGAAAGAATAATACTTCAAACGACACTGAAAAGGCAAAAGAGAGCAAGAAGAGTGCAGATACCATCCACATTGACCTCTCAGGCGCGGAGCAGAGCGTATCGGGAGTTAAGATCCCTACTCCTACTATTGAGAAGTTTGAGCAGATCACAAAAGACAATACAAATGATATCAACACAGTAACAGTTAAGTTTTCAGATGCAGAAGTAGTTATTGATAATCAGACACTTAATACAATTAAAGATGCAACAAAAGATGACGGCTATGTAAAACTCGTTGTTGAAGACAGAAATGAAGAAAAGCTTCTTGCAGAACAGAAAGAAGCTGTAAAGACTCATAGCATTGAAAGAGTATTTGAAGCTTACTTTGAGACAGAAAAAGGAACCAGAATCCACGATTTTAAAGGCGGCAAGGCAATGGTTTACCTTGATTTCAAGGTTCCTAAGGGAAAAGAAGCTATTTACTTCCACGTATATTATGTATCAGAGCAGGGCGAACTTGAGAAGTACTATACAACAGTTGGCAGCGGAAAGATCGGATTTAGCACAACCCACTTCTCAGATTATGTTATCATTTACGATGAGAACGATGCAAACGGCAACATGGATATCCTCGGATATGACGAAAACGGCAAGGCTGTTATGAAAGACGACCTTGAAAGCATTTCTACAGGCAGAACATTTGGAAGACTTAAAGCAAGAGCAACAGACAGTACAGAAGATTCCATGAAGATCGAATGGACATATGTACCTGAGGCAGACGGATATATCCTTTATGGCAACTTCTGTAACCACGAAGGCGAAGAGTATAAATATCAGTACATTAAGACTTTTAATAACAACAAGGTGCTTTCATACGAAAGTAAAGACCTTTGCGCAGGAACATATTACAAATACGTGGTAAGAGCCTATAAGGTCATTGACGGAGAGCGTTACATTATAGCTCAGTCAGTTGCTATCCACGAAGTAACTGAAGGCGACAAGTATACAAATGCAACTGCAGTTCTTATCAACAAGATCGGTAAGACAAAGTACGAGACTATCGGAAAAGTTAAGTATTTCCAGCTTGCAGGCAAAGTTGTAAAGATTGATGCAGAAGAACTTTCAGACGGCGAAAGAAGACAGCATAGAGGTCTTTGCTACGAATCAAGCGACACATCAATTGCTACAGTAGATAAAGACGGATATATCACAATGGTAAGCAAAGGTACCTGTGATATCTGGGTATACGCTCAGAACGGTTGCTACTCAACCATCAAATTACTTGTAAAGTAAAACAACAACAATATATCAAAAGAGGGCCCGGAAGGATTTGACTTTCCGGGTTCTCTTTTTTTCGCAGATTGCATTTGCTTTTATAGTAATGTTATAATCTAGTGAATAGTAAAATGAAAATGCAAAAAGGGGAAAACTTATGAATAAAATACTTATTGTTGAAGATGATGGCGTGCTTTGCAAAGAACTTGCCACGCTCCTTAAAAATGCTGGCTATGAAACAGATGTGATCACGGATTTTAATGATCCGCTTTCAGGCATGCTTACATCAGGAGCCGACCTGATCCTTCTTGATATAGGTCTTCCGGGAGCAAACGGAGAAGTACTTTTACAGGATTTCAGAAAGAAAAAAGATACTCCCGTTATCATGCTTACAAGCAGGACAAACGATGTGGACGAGGTTATTTCAATGAGCTACGGGGCTGATGACTATGTTACAAAGCCTTATAACCCGACAGTGCTGCTTTTACGTATATCAGCAGTATTAAAGCGAAGCAGGGGATCTTTGCAGGGAAGAAGCTACAAAGATATAGCCGTAAGCCCTGTAAAGGGAAGTCTTACCAGGGGCGAAAAAGAAGAGATCCTAACAAAAAACGAGATGATAATCTTTGAGCTTCTCCTTGACAGGCAGGGAGAGATAGTGTCAAGAGACGAGATAATGACAGCTCTTTGGGATAATGACGAATACATAAATGATAACGCTCTATCGGTAAACATAAGCAGGCTCCGCGCAAAGCTTACAGAGCTCGGGGTCCCTGAGGCCATAGAGACCAGAAAGAAACAGGGGTATGTATTGCGATGAGGATTAGAGATTACATAAAAGACAGGAAAGTAGCCTATATAATAGGTATCGTGGCATACGCGATCATAATACTTTTTCTTAACGCTTATAAAACCAACAAACAGGCAATTATTGTTGTGACAGTCATATTTTTTATGGCTGTCATTTTGGCTGAAATATGGAATTATGTAAGAAAAAGAGACTTTTACAGGCACCTTGACAGCGCTCTTTCAGAGCTTGATAAAAAGTATCTTATCCCTGAGATGCTAAAAGAGGCTGATTTTTTTGAAGGAAAGGTGCTCTATGAGACTTTGTCAGAATGCTGCAAGTCTATGGCTGAACACGTATCAGGGGCAGAAAAGAAAGCAAAGGAATTCAGAGAGTATATAGAGATGTGGGTACACGAGGCAAAGCTTCCTGTGGCAAGCCTTACCCTTATGTGCCACAACAGCGATGAGCCGGACGAAAAGATGCTTACCCAGCTTAAGCGCCTTGATGATAATATCGAAAATGTGCTCTACTACGCAAGAAGCGAAACTTCCGAAAAGGACTACCTTATCAAAGAAGTTTCACTTAAAAAGACATTTTCTGCTGTTGCGGTTAAAAATATGGAAACTCTGCAGACACTGGACTTTGAAGTACGTACCGAAGGGCTTGATAAAACCGTACTTACAGACGGAAAATGGCTTGAATACATTTTAGGTCAACTTATGGCAAACAGCATCAAATATGCGGCGAAAGAAAGGAGCAGGAAGCTCCTTGTAACAGCAAAAGAAAGCGAAAAGGCAGTTACCTTGCAATTTTACGACAACGGAGCCGGAATTTCAAAAGCCGACATTCCTTATGTGTTTGAGAAAAGTTTTACCGGCGAGAACGGAAGGTCCGGCGCCAAGTCTACAGGTATGGGGCTTTATATAGTAAAGAGCCTTTGCGACCGCTTAGGGCACGGCATAAGCATAACTTCCGAAAAAGACAGCTTTACGGAAGTTACCATAACTTTTCCTAAAAATGATTTTTATTTTGCAGGTTAGTTTATTACGAAATTGTAACTTTGAGTAAGGTTGAAAAAACGACAGTATCTTAAAATAACGATATACTCTAAACCGTAAAATGAAAAAAAGCGAAAGGAGAAAAACTTTAATGGAATTACTTAAAGTTTGCGACATTGAAAAATATTACGGAAATAAGTCAAGCCTTACAAAGGCCATTGACGGCATTTCTTTTACGGTAGAAAAAGGAGAGTTTGTAGCCATAATGGGGGCTTCGGGAAGCGGAAAGACAACCCTTCTTAACTGTATTTCAACTATCGACAGAGTGACTGCAGGGCATATCTACCTTGAAGGAGACGATATAACAGGCCTTAAAGGCGGAAAGCTTAACGCTTTCAGACGAGATAAGCTTGGTTTTATCTTCCAGGATTTTAACCTTCTTGATACACTTACGGCTTATGAAAATATCTCACTTGCTCTCTCAATACAGCAAAAACCTGTTGAGATAATGGACGTGGCCATAAAACTTGTGGCAGAGCAGCTCGGTATAACCGAAGTCTTAAACAAATATCCTTATCAGATGTCTGGCGGACAAAAACAGAGAGTTGCATGCGCAAGAGCCATTGTAACAGATCCAAAGCTTGTACTTGCAGACGAGCCTACAGGAGCGCTTGACTCTAAATCTGCAAAAATGCTTCTTGAACGTTTCAGATTCCTTAACAAAGAAAGACAGGCAACTATAATGATGGTTACCCACGACAGCTTTTCAGCAAGCTATGCAAGCAGAGTTCTCTTTATAAAAGACGGTAAGATCTTTAACGAGATAAACAGAGGTGACTTAAGCAGAAAAGAATTCTTTGACAAGATAATCAGCGTTGTTACGCTGCTTGGAGGTGACGCAAGCGATGCTCTTTAGAATGTCACTAAAAAATATCAAAGGAAAACTGCGTGATTACGCTATTTATTTCTTTACACTTATAATCGGCGTTTCAATTTTTTATGTATTTAACGCTATCGGCGGCCAGGCTGCCATGATGCAGATAGCATCAAGCAACAACTCTATAGTTGAGCTGCTTACCACATCTCTTTCAATTGTGAGCTATTTTGTGGCGGTTGTGCTTGCACTTCTTATAGTTTACGCAAGCAGGTTCCTTATGAAGAGGCGAAACAGAGAATTTGGCCTATATATGTGCCTTGGTATGGGTAAAGGGAAAATATCAATGGTCCTCTTTTTTGAAACTGTACTTATCGGTATTTTTTCCCTTGCAGGGGGAATAATCCTTGGTATCTGCCTTTCTCAGGTTATGAGCGCTCTTGTGGCAGCGCTTTTTGAGGCGGATATGACAGCATATAAGCTTAATGTTTCGGTGAGCGCCATAGGTAAGACAGTGCTTTATTTTGCGGTTATGTACCTTTCTGTAATGCTTTTAAACGGCTTTTCTGTCACAAAGATGAAGCTAATCGACCTTCTTGCAAGTGACAAAAGATCTGAGTCTGTAAAAGCAAAAAGCCCTGCCGTTTGTATACCTGTGTTTATTCTTTCTGTATGCGGCCTTGCCTGGGCGTATATTACCGTTGCGGTAAGATATAAAGACCTTACGCAGGGAAAGCTTGTTGCTGCCATAATCATGGGTATGGTCACAACTTTCTTTATCTTTTGGTCGGTATCAGGCATGCTCCTTAAGATCGTAATGTCTTCAAAAAAGCTTTATTATAAGGAGCTTAACGCATTTACCTTCAGACAGATAAGCAGCAAGATAAACACTGTTGTATTTTCAATGACAGTTATCTGCCTTATGCTTTTTGTAACCATCTGTACACTTTCTGCGGCTTTTTCCGTCAGAAACTCGATGAACAAAAATCTGCTTGGCCTTTGCCCTGTGGATGTTCAGCTTGAACTTAGGAAAAGTCACGCAGATGAGGAAGATGCAGATCTTAGCATTGAAAGCATTTACAAAAAATACGGTTATGACGTAAAAGAGGGCCTTTCAGAATGCGTTACCGTAAATATATACGAAGACCCTGATTTTACCTTGGGTGATTCCTTTGGAAGCTATCTTGAGACAGTTAAGGCAAACTACAGATTTTTAGCGACAGAAGATCCTCAAAGTCTTGTTTCGATCAGTGAGTATAATGCGCTTATGAGACTATACGGAAAAGAGGAGCTTTCACTTGATGAGGGAGAATATATTCTTTTATGCGATTATAAATCGATGAAAAACCTTCGCGACGGTGCATTTGCAGATGGCGGAAAGATAACTGTCTTTGGAAAAGACCTTACTCCAAAGTACAAAGAGTGCACGGAAGGCTTTATAAATATCAGTGCTCAGCATATTAACCCCGGTTTATATGTTGTCCCTGACAGCCTGGTAGAAGGTAAAAAGGTTTATGCAGAGGTGTTTTCAGCAAACTACGTTGCTGCAGGTAAAGAGGAAAAGAAGGCAGCAGATAAGCTGTATACCCAAAACCTAGAAAAGATACGGGCAGCAGCAGAAAAAGAAGGTCTTTCTAAAAAAGCAAGGATCAGTATCAATACAAAAGTTGATATATATGAATCTGCCATAGGACTTGGTGCAATACTTACTTTCCTTGGCCTTTATATCGGCCTTGTATTTCTTGTGGCTAGCGGCGCGATCCTTGCGCTTAAAGAGCTTTCAGAAAGCGTTGATTCCGTATCAAGATATGAGATGCTAAGAAAGATTGGGGCTGATGAGGCGGATATAAACAAGTCGCTTTTCAGACAGGCTTTCATCTTCTTTAGCCTTCCTTTGATACTTGCAGTGATCCATTCTGTATTTGGAATGCAGTTTGCGATCAAGTTTCTTGAAGTATTCGGTACGGATGGAATAGCAGAGTCTGTAGGTATTACTGCGATAATTCTCCTTGTAATATACGGCGGATATTTTATCATCACATACGTTAACAGCAAGTGGATAATAAGTGAAAAGCAGTAATTTCAAGGCCTTGAGTATTTTGAGATTTTTCTCCTAAAGATTTATAAATAGTCTGACGATATATAAAGTGAAAGGCGTGAGTAGAACTTTTTGCCTTTCTCCCAAAAGGATTTGGGAAAAGCAACTTATGAGTATTTTCAAGGAGGAAAGGAGACTCAAGGTATGAGCAATATGATAGGCGGTATAGCCGGATACCAGAAAGCCACTCAGGCTTATAAAACCGGAAGCTCTGTTAAGACAGAGAAAACCTACTCAAAAGCCGATGCCACTACGGGTAAGGTAGATCAGAATGTTAAGACTACCACCTTTAAGCCTGTAGAAAAGGGCAGCTCACTTATACCGAAGGCGCATGACACTTACGGTGTTGTAATCGGTAATGCGCAGCTTAGCGAAAAGGCTACTGAGTACTATGACAAGCTTAAATCAAAGTTTGGAGATATGGACTTTATCCTTGTAAGCAAGGATATGAAAGGCCAGGTAGCGGCAAATGCAGCGCTTTATGGAAATGCAAATAAGCCGGTAGTTCTTATTGATGAAGAAAAGCTTGAGAAAATGGCTACAGATGAGACCTTCAGAAAGAGATATGAAGGCATCATCGAGATGAGCAAAGCTCAGCTCGCACAGGCAAAAACAAGCTTTGCAAGCAGCGGCGCTAATATAAAGAATTTTGGCGTTTCTGTTGATGAGAATGGTAATACCACATTCTTTGCTACAGTTGAAAAGAAGACCGCTAATACAGCAAAGAAGACCGGAAACGGCATGAAAGAAAGACTTGAGAAGGCAGCAGATAAGAAGAAGGCAGAAAAAGCTAAAGCGCAGAAGGCTGCAAAGAAGAAGGCTGAGGATGCAAGGCTTGATAAGCTTCGTGATAAAAAGGCAGATAAAGCAGAAGACGATGACGAGATAGAATACGATGAGAGCATCTTTGACAATGAGGATGTTGAGTATATCGAGTTTCGTGCAGATTCTATGGACAGCCTTATAAGACAGGTAAGCGACTTTGCAGTTAACAACGCAAGTACGGTTCTTGCACCGGCAGAAGAGTCTGTTGGAAGAAACATTGACTTTACTTTCTAGTTTTAATTACGTTTATTACTAATTTTTGATATTTCTTGCAGGTAAGATCAAAAGCCTCGGGCAGCGCCCGAGGCTTTTATAATGCTGTTTATATATCTTTTAATACTTTTATGAGAAGCAGATGTCCTTCTTTTGATGAAACCATAGCAGTTTCACCGGGTGTTACTTCATTGCTTGTAGCAAACTGGTAAGCGGCAGTAACTGTTCCTTCTGTAAGAGGAAACTTGGCGCCGGTTATGTTTACGCCCTTTGCTACGCCTTCAAGAGCAAGAAGAGAAAAATACGGATACGAGCTGTCTATAGATACCGGCTCATTTCCTACTATCTGCATTTCAGAATAATCATCTGCGGCAATGACATGGCATCCTTTTTCAAAGAGCCAAAGCATGACCGAAACATTTACCATGGAGTGATCAAGTCTTCCGCCAAATATGCCAAGGAGCAGAAAGTCTTTAAATCCGCGTCTTGCCCCTTCTTTTGCGGCAAAAAAGGAATCGGTATCATCTTTTTCACGAGGAAGGACTATGGTCTCGATATCTGTCTCGGGTTTAGTGTATGAATCAAAATCCCCTACCAAAAGATCCGGAGTGACGCCTAGAGCATTTGCATGTCTTAAGCCTCCGTCACAGCAGATCACATAGTCATCGCTTTTTATAAGCTTTTTTATTCTGTTTGGATCTGAAATCGGTGCATTGCCGATAATAACACATCTTCTCATAAAAACTCCGAATGCATACGGCTGTCTGTTTAAGCCTGCTGCTCTTTAACAGCCGCATTATTTTCAGGGCCGTAAGTATTTTCAATATATGCAAGTGCCTTCTTTACAGGCGGAAGGCTGATAACGATGATTGTGATGATCATCTCTGCAAGGATGTAGCTGTAATTGTAAATAGGTGAATATACTGCGGTAAGAGCCTTTGGGAACCACTCAGGCATGTAATCCATCCAGTACATATATCCGCCGATGGTATGGAAAAGTCCGCGCACGATGCAGGCAACTATATAGCCCCAAAGCAGACCGTTCTTTTTCTTCTGCCAGAAAGCTGCGATGCCAAGTGCGGTAAATGCAAAAAAGTAATCACAGCAAACCTGGAAAGGTGTAAGAAAATAGGTTGCTCCTGTTTGCATAAAGGCAAGAAGACTGTAAGCAAACGCGGTTATAAAGCCTACTTTGATACCGTAAAGGTAACCGATATAGCAGATAAAAAACATTGAAAAAAGTGTAACGGAGCCGCCCATAGGAAGCTCGAACTTAATGTAGGATGTTACAAAGGCAAGAGCAATTGAAATACCTACAAAAGCAAGGATCCTTGCATTAAGCTGTACTTTGTTTTCTTTGTTTTGCTTAAGTGAAACGATGATTGCTGCTATAGCGATAGCTGCGATAAGAAGAACGGTAAGAGCTATGTAGCCTGTTTTTGTAAGCTCATAGTAGCTTCCGTCTTCAACAAGATGGATAAAAGACATAAAAAAACCTCCTTACATACGCAAGGAGAAGCAAATAAGTTAAGTATTAATCTGTTTGCTTCCTTACGCCGGTACTAACCGGATCAAGTTATAAGGGACTGTAACCTTTGTTACATCTCAGCCAACGGGCGCCCCCAGCTTGTTGACATGTATACCTGTCAACGAGAGTAAATATATCAGACTCATTTTAACTTGTCAAGACGTGATTTTGCGGTTAAAATGGTACAGGAATGAAGAATTTACGCTTGTCTGAAAGGGAATAATATGAAACTCATATCTTGGAATGTAAACGGACTTCGCGCCGTACTCGGAAAAGGATTTTATGAAAGCTTTAAAGCTCTTGATGCTGATTTTTTCTGCCTTCAGGAGACAAAGATGCAGGAAGGACAGGCTGTACTTGACCTGCCGGGGTATTATCAGTATTTTAACTACGCAGAAAAGAAGGGCTATAGCGGAACAGCTATCTTTACAAAACATGAGCCGCTTAACGTAACATACGGTATCGGAATAGATGAGCATGACCATGAGGGAAGAGTGATAACCCTTGAGTACCCTGATTATTACTTTATTACAGTTTATACGCCAAATTCCCAGGACGGGCTTAAAAGGCTTGATTACAGGATGAAATGGGAAGATGATTTTCTGGCTTATGTAAAAGGGCTTGCTGCAAAGAAACATGTTATCTACTGCGGTGACCTTAACGTGGCTCACGAAGAGATCGATCTTAAAAATCCTAAAACAAATCATATGAATGCCGGTTTTACCGATGAGGAACGCGCTAAGATGACAAACGTTCTAAGCAGCGGCTTTATAGATACCTTCAGATATTTTTATCCTGACAGGGAAAATATTTACTCCTGGTGGAGCTACAGGTTTCATGCAAGAGAGAACAACTCCGGCTGGCGTATCGATTACTTTATTGTATCAGAAAGCTTAAAAGATAAGCTTGTAAGCGCGGATATACATAACGAGGTAATGGGCTCGGATCACTGCCCTGTGGAGCTGGTGGTAGACCTTTGATGTCTGAATAGCTTCTTATGTTAAATAGTACTTGCAAATTTCGGATATTCCTGTACAATAGTAAAGAATGTGTAATTAGATAGTTTTTTGTTTTACAGATTGGAGATTGGAAAAATGATTCAGGCAGCAAATATAACACTGCGTCTCGGAAAGAGAGCCTTATTTGAAGATGTAAATATCAAGTTTACAGAGGGCAACTGCTACGGCCTTATCGGAGCAAACGGCGCAGGAAAGTCTACCTTTTTAAAGATATTAAACGGACAGCTTGAGCCTACAAAGGGTGAGGTTATTATTACTCCGGGCCAGCGTCTTTCTTTCTTACAGCAGGATCACTTCAAGTACGATGGTTTTTCAGTACTTGATACTGTTATTATGGGTAATAAGCGTCTTTACGATATTATGAAAGAAAAAGACGCTATCTACGCGAAAGAAGATTTTACAGATGAAGACGGTATAAGAGCTTCAGAGCTTGAGACAGAATTTGCCGAGATGGACGGATGGACAGCAGAGAGCGACGCTGAGACACTTCTTAACGGTCTTGGTATTGAAAGCGAGCTTCACTACAAGATGATGAGCGAGCTTAAAGCAAGTGAGAAGGTTAAGATACTCCTTGCCCAGGCTCTTTTTGGCAACCCTGATATATTGCTTCTTGATGAGCCTACAAACCACCTTGATCTTGATGCCATAAGATGGCTTGAGGAGTTCCTTATCAACTTTGACAATACCGTTATCGTGGTATCCCACGACAGATATTTCCTTAATAAGGTCTGCACACATACAGCGGATATTGATTACGGTAAGATCCAGCTTTATGCAGGTAACTACGATTTCTGGTACGAGAGCAGCCAGCTTATGATCCGCCAGATGAAGGAAGCAAACAAGAAGAAGGAAGAGAAGATCAAAGAGCTCCAGGAGTTCATTCAGAGATTCTCTGCAAATGCTTCTAAGAGTAAGCAGGCAACCAGCCGTAAGCGTGCCCTTGAAAAGATCGAGCTTGATGATATCAGACCTTCAAGCAGAAAGTATCCTTACATCGACTTTAGACCTGCCCGTGATATTGGAAATGAAGTCCTTACAGTAAGCCATCTTAGTAAGACTATCGATGGCGTAAAGGTACTTGATGATATTTCGTTCATAATCAACAAAGAAGATAAAGTTGCGTTTGTAGGTCCTAACACCCTTGCAACTACTACACTTTTCCGTATTCTTGCAGGCGAGATAGAGCCTGATGAAGGAGAGTATAAGTGGGGCGTTACTACAAGCCAGGGGTACTTCCCTAAAGATAACACAAAGGATTTTGATTCAGACGATCAGATAGTAGACTGGCTTATGCCATATTCGCCTGAAAAGGATGTTACCTACGTAAGAGGTTTCCTTGGACGTATGCTTTTTGCAGGCGAAGAAGGTGTTAAGAAGGTTAGAGTACTTTCAGGTGGCGAAAAAGTGCGTGTTATGCTCAGTAAGCTTATGATCATGGCAGCAAACGTACTTATTCTTGACGAGCCTACAAACCACCTTGATATGGAGTCTATTACAGCACTTAATAACGGACTTATAAAGTTCCCGGGCGTAATCCTTTTTACATCCCAGGATCACCAGTTTATACAGACTATCGCAAATCGTATTATGGAGCTTACTCCGGGCGGTCTTATTGATAAGATCTCTACTTACGATGAGTATCTTGATTCAGATGAGATGGCAAGAAAGCGTCAGGTTATGAACTTTGAGGCTGAGCAGGCTGACGAAGAAGAAGCTATGAATGAGGGAGAAGATGAATAAGGTAATCAAAAGAGGAGCTATATTCTTTCTTTTGTTTTTGATACTTTTGCAGATACCTGCGGTAAATGCTTTATTTACGGGAGGTACTGCACTAGCGGCTAAAGAAACTCCTGCTTATTACATTAAAGTAAACAAACAGTGCAATACTGTTACGGTTTACGGCAAAAATAAAAAGGGGAAGTACACCGTTCCTGTGAAGGCTTTTGTTTGCTCGGCAGGAGAGTATACACCTCTTGGTACTTTTAAGACCAGCAGCAAATACACCTGGCGTGCCCTTGTAGAAAACACCTGGGGGCAGTATGCCACCCGTATTACAGGCTCCATTTTGTTTCATTCGGTGCCTTATACAAAGATGAGTCCCGACAGCCTTATGAAAGGCGAGTACGACAAACTTGGAGAACTTGCTTCTCATGGATGCATCAGGCTTTCTGTAATGGATGCTAAATGGATCTACGATAACTGCGAGAGCGGTACACTTGTTACCATATATGAAAGCGAAGATCCGGGGCCTCTTGGAAAGCCCGAGGGTCGCAAGATCGGTGATGAAGCCACATGGGACCCTACAGATATCTGGAGCGAGGGTAATCCTTTTGATAATTACCTTCCGCGTATAGTCGGAAAGAGCGTAGTAACTGTAGAAAGTGCAGAAGAATACTATGGGGCAGAAGAGATCAAAGCATATTCATCAATAGGCGATGAGATAACGGAAAGCCTTGTAAGCGATGGAGAGGTACTGGATACCCCTGGCGTATACCGTATAGCTTACAGCATCACAGATGAATTTGGCAGAGAAAACAGCAAGATAAGATTAGTAAAAGTAACTGGAAGACCTTAATCGGTCTTCCAGTTTTTTAGTGGCAGCCATTCTTCAATGGCTACTCGTATGTATTTATCCCACATCTCAAAGTCATGATCGTAGCCTTCTGCGCACTCGTATGTCACAGGATAGCCGATCTTTTTTAATATCTTTACATCACCTTCCACACGCTCGCGTATGAATTCCTTGCTACCGCAGGCAATAAAGAGGTTTGGAACCGCTACGCCATCTTTGAGGCTCTTTGTAGCGGCAGAGTAGAGATCGTAATCTGAGCCTTCAAGGTCTTTTCCTTCACCAAAGGTGGTGTTGTAGATATTAAAATTATTCTTAAAGTAGTCGCCGTCAAGCTCCTCTTTAAAAAGTTTTGTATCAAGGGTCATGCCGATGCCTCCCGAGAGGTCTACGCAGGCTGCGTAATTTTCGGGGTGCAGCAGAGCGGTGCCAAGAGCCACATTTCCGCCCATGGCGTATCCCATGATAAAGTTGTCTTCCCGTTTAGGAGAAGAAGGGAAGAGACTTTGAACAACCTTTGGAAGCTCTTTAGCGATAAAAGTCTGATATTTAACGCCGTACTTTGTGTCTACACCAAAGGAATTTGTAATGTTTGGAGTTACAAGCATTACGTTGTTTTCCTCAGCATATCTTTCGGCGTTTGTATAGCGGTATGTAAGGGTATCATCATCTCCGCCGCCGTGTATAAGGTATATGGTCTGATACTTCATACCCGGAGTGTATTTTCCCTTAAATCTGCCGCCGAATTTTTCTCCAAGCTCATCGTGATAGGTATAAGGGTCTGTCGGGATAACGATGGTGACATCCACGTACCTGCCAAGCTCTTCACTTCGGTAATTAAATCTTAAAATACCCATTTATTCATTCTCCTCATATAAGAAACTAATCTAAACAGCCGTATACAGCAGCACGCATACGAAGATGATGATATTCTTCAAGGTTTGGCTGAAGATTATGCATATATACTACGGAAAGGCCTTCTGATGGGTCACTTTCAGCCCAGGTTCCTGAGCCTCCTGTCCATCCAAACTGACCTAAGGAGCCGTTATGATGCCCTTTGTATTTGTCAAGAAGCATACGCATGCCGTATCCGTATCCGTAGCCCATCAGATAATTATTATCAAAATCTTCTCTTATCTGTCTTTCTGTAAGTGTATTTGTGCGAAGAAGATCGATGGTTTTTCTTCCCATTATGCGCTCGCCGTTATATACGCCGCCGTTTGCAAGCATCTGCATAAGTTTTGTATAATCGTAAGCATTTGTGATAACTCTTGAAAAACCGGGTACTGTGCCAAGAGGACCTACCATGCCGGCTTCTCTGTCAGGTGTTCCAAGTATGAGGGCACCTTCTTCCCCAAGCTTTTTGCCGGGAGCAAGAAAATAGTTCTTTACAAGCCTCTTATCAAGATCTCCAAAGATGAAGTTTGCTGAAGAATCCATATGAAGCGGCTCAAAGAGTTTTTCTTTAATAACAAGTTCTGCCTGCTTACCCTCTATTACTTCAATAAGTCCTGCCATAAGCTCGCTTGCAAAGCCATAAAGGAATTCTGTTCCCGGTTCAAATGCAACAGGAACTTCGCTCATAGCCTTTATCTGTTCTCTGAGAGTGTAGTAGCCTTTTTTGATAAGAGGCTGCATTTTTTCGCTCATATCTCTTGAAACAGGGTGGGCGTCCTTTTGACCTGCAAACATGTGGTAAGGCAAGCCCACTGTCATGTTAAACACATTTTTAATGGTTATTGGATGCTCAACAGGTACGATATCATACCCGCCGTCAGGTCTTAACACGCGCTTTTGCGTGTTCTTCCACTCAGGGAAATACTCGTAAAGCGGGTCTGTCATACGGAACTTACCCTGTTCAAAAAGCATCATTCCTGTAGTGTACATGGCAATCTTTGTAAGAGATGCCTGGCGGAAAACGTTGTCTCTTGTAAGCTTTACCTTATTTTCAACATCAGAGTAGCCAAAATAGTTTTCGTAAAGGATCTCGCCTTTTCTTGCAACCACAAGAGAACAGCCGGGAAGCCCGTCTTCTACAAATTTATTTAAAAGATTATCTACTTTATCAAAATTTATCATGATGCCTTTCCTCCTAGTCTGCAAGTCCGTAAGCAACCTGACGGACAAGGTGATGATAATATTCTTCCATATTTGGGATCTGGTTATGCATATAAACTATGGAAACGCCGTCCTGCGGGTCTGCTTCGCACCATGTTCCAAAGCCGCCGGTCCAGCCAAAGCTGCCAAGGCTTCCGGGGTGGTTTCCTGCCTGCCTGTCGATAAGAGTTCTTACGCCGTATCCGTAGCCATAACCTGCTTCATACATGGAAGTATAGCCTTTTAGCTGCTCGCTGCTAAGACCGTTTGAACGCATCATGTCGATAGTACGCCTTCCGATTATCTTTTTGCCCTTATACATGCCGCCTTCTGCAAGCATCTGCATAAGATGAGAGTAGTCTTCAACAGTGGAAAAAAGCCTTGCCCAGCCTTGCTCGTGCTCAGGGCCGGGGATATGCTTTTCATCAAGCTTTCTCGGGTCAAAATGAGGAGTGTTATTATCGCCCACCATGTAGTTTTTAACCATGCGGCTTTCTATATCTCCAAAGAACCTTGATCTTGTGTCATTCATCTCAAGAGGATCAAAAAGCATCTCCTTCATAACAGTATCTATGCCTTTGCCTGTTACCTTTTCAATGAGGGCTACAGAGATCTCGCTTGAAAAACCGTAGATCCACTTTTCACCGGGCTCGCAGGCAAGTATAGCTTTACTTGTGGCTGCAACCTGCTCCGCATTTGTGTAGTATCCGCGTTCCCAAAGAGGTTTCATGCATTCCTGCATGGAAGCAAGGGTTGGGTCATTTGTTGGCATAGGGCCGTTGCAATAAGGAAGACCGCATTTCATGGAAAAAATATCACCTACGGTAAGCTGCTTTTCACAAGGGACCACTTTAAGGTCTCCGTTTGGCATCTTAACGTATTTTTTTAGGTCCTTCCACTCGGGAAGATAATCGCTTACAGGGTCTGTAAGGTTGTAAACCCCTGCCTCATAAAGCATCATGCAGACCGTGTACATAGGGATCTTTGACATAGAAGCCATTCTGAAAACGGAACGTTTGTCTACAGGTGTTCCTGCTTCCTTATCTGCCATGCCAAAGTAGCCTTCGTAAAGAGTATTGCCGCGCTGCATCACTTTACATCCGCAGCCTGAAAGCCCCTCATCTACAAATCTTTTTAACAGAGCATCCATATCTCTAACGCTTGACATTAAATTATGCCTCCTTAACTACTTGTATTTTGTTTTTATGTAAAAGCTCATAGATCACAAATATCACAATACCTGCAGCGAATATGCCGCTCATGGTAAAAAATGAAGCAGAATACCCGGCAGCTGCCACAACCTTGCCGCCCCAGATAGGACCAAGGCCGTTTCCGATGTCTGCTCCGATATAATACGTACTGCTTGCCACGCCAACTCTGCTTTCATCAACCTGTTTAACACAGGCAGACTGCAGCGAGATCTGTCCTCCCACGTGTCCAATGGCTTTTATAAAACCTGCCACAAGGATGATTGGGAGGGAACCTGCAAAACCTATCATTGACATTGATATAACGCCTGTCAGAAGAGAAACGGTAACCGTTAACAGCAGGTTTGTTTTATCAAGTACCTTACCTATTGTAACTCTAAGTACGAACAAAAAGATAGCATTTACTGTAAAAAACAGTGCGATCTGTGAAATTCCCCTTTCGTCACCAAAAAGGAACAGGAAACTGTTGATAATGCCGTTACTCATGGAAAAGAGCCCTGCAATTAACGCATAGAAGATGCATTCCGGAGCAATGAGGTTTTTAAGTATTCTTACTATCTCATTTTCGGATTTGTCATTTGCCTTTGCACCGCGTACCGGTTCTTCGTATTTGAAAATGATAAAGAACATCACGGCAGCAGCAAATACGACTATGGCGCTTCCAAAGAACAAAACAGTATATCCTGCAAAATGCTCCACTGCTTTGCCGATGTTAGGCCCGATTATCTGTGCTACAACCTGACCTACACCATAATAACCAAGCCCCTCGCCTGTGCGGGATTTGGGTATGTATTTTGTTGCAAGAGCAAGATTAACGGTGCTGTTTATGCCAAATGCGACTCCGTGAACTATGCGAAGAGCCATAAGAAGGGAAATATCCTTACAGAAAACATAACCAAAAAAGGAAATACCAAGAAGGATAGTGCTTAAAAAAAGCAGAGTCTTCTTGTTGAATCTATCTGTAAAATAGCCTCCGAACGGTCTTACACACATGGCACTTATTGAATAGATACCTACTGCGGTTGCCGCTGCTTCGATCTTTGCTCCGAATGAAACTGCATATGGAGAGATCAGCGGATGAACGCAGCTAAAACTTAAAGAAGATAGAAAGCTAATGGCAATCAGCTCAATAAAGCCGGCATTCCACAGCTTTTCTTTAGTGTCATTCATGTGGTATACACCTCTTTTTAATTAAATATTTAATTTTAAACTAATTGCTAACAATGGCTATTACGATTTAGCAAACCTTTTCCTATAAGTTATCACAAATAGTAATTGCAGTCAATGCTAAAATTATTTATAAAAATTTTGCAAATTATTATAAAAGCCTCTTGCAATTTAATACAAAGTGTGGCTAAAATAAAAATGTCATATAGATGCGAAATTTTAAAGGAGAGAAAGTGCTCATGAAAAAGAATTCAGCAACAGTGCTCATAAAGGAAATAGCAAGTAAAGCGGGAGTATCCCAGAGTACTGTTTCCATTGTTCTTAACGGCAGAAGCGAAGAGATGAGGATCTCAAAAAAGACTCAGGAGCTTGTGCTTGAGATAGCTAAAGAGATGGATTACCACCCGAATATATATGCAAGAAGACTTAGAAATGCAGCGGATTCCGGAATAAAGCACATGGTGCTTGTTCTTTGGAACAAAAAGCTTCTTGGCGATGAGATGGCAAGGTTCTTTGAAGGTGCTTTTGAATGCATAGAAGAAAATAACTACGGCGTAGAACTTGTGATAAGAGCATTTGAAGAAGATAACATCAAAAAGCATCTGAATGTGCTTAATTCCCAAAACTACAACGGCATAATCGTAAGCGGTGCCACAAAAGCAGATGTGGACTTCCTTGAGTCGGAATCTTTTGATATACCTGTTGTTATGACAAGCCGTATAGGAAAGGCTCTTTCTTCAGTGTCTGTCGACAACTATTCTGTTGGAAGACAGTGTGCTAAACTTTTTGCAGACGCCGGATACAAAAAAGCCGGAATAGTAACTACACATAAACCTTCTGTGGGCAGCAATCTTCGTGTGGTAGGTTTTAAGGAAGCCTGCGAAGAGTACGGAATAGAGATAAAACCTGAGTGGGAGATGGCTACAGACGAGTTTGATGTGAGTGCCAATGAGGATGATTTTAGTAAATTCTTAAAGCAAAAGGATCTTCCAAACTGCCTTTTTGTACAAAGAAGCATGATGGCTCTTGGCATCATGAATGCCATACAGCGTAAAGGCATGAAGATCCCTGAAGATATGGCGATCCTTGGATGCGGACTTAATTCCTTCCTTGGAAGAAACAAGCCTTCACTTTCTATGGTGGGTGGCTCGCTAAAGTCATACGGAACTGCTTCGCTTAATCTCCTTATGATGATGATAAACAATCGCATAACAACGCCTATGAATACCATAACCCCACCGGTTTTTGAGTACAATTCTTCATTCGTTCCCAAACAGTAAATAAGCCCTTTTTTCATGTTTTTCATGTTCAAATATCCAGACAAAAAGTGTGTCGCACACCCCTTTCCCTAACCCCTTCGCGACACACTTTTTTGTTTTTTTATCTTGACAAGAATTTAAACAACAGATATGATTTAGTTATGGCTAAAACGAAGTAGCAAAAATAGCAAAACTTTTTTGTTGGAGGTAATAATGGGACTTATTTTTAAAAATGTCAAAAAAGCGGGCAGGAGTATGTATCTGTATTATCCTGACGTTAAGAGACATAATCCTTATATTGTAAGGCTTTTAACAGTTCTTCGAAACGACGACAGTAAGGAGTCGGCACAAAAACTGCTTGATGGGGGTCTTGCTGCTCTTGCAGAAGAAAAGTCGTTTGTTCTTGCTTTTCCAAACCCTGCGGCCGGCGGCTGGAACTACGAGCTAAAGGAAGACGGACCTGATGACATTGCGGCAATAGAGGCACTTCTTTCAGAGGTTACAAAGGAAGACGATGACCCTCTTAAAACAAATGCCATCGGCATTCCGGAGCTTTCTGAGATGCTAAGACAATGGCACCTTATGGCGCTTATGAGGTATATGATAGGAACAGATGAGGAAAGTTCTTCAATGGCCTATGCCTACGCTGCGGTTAATCCTGCTGAAGTTTCAGCGGTATGCGGCTTTGGAGGAGATCTTTCTAAAAATGCTAAAGAAAAAGCTAAATTTGTTCCCACGACGGCTCTCCTTACAAAAGCAGGAAAAGAAGCTGTAGAGTATTTTGTTAAGGCTGATGGCTGTACTAAAAAAGATGAGAATCCTAACCGCATTATACACATAAACGAGACAAATCCTTACAGCTATGTGGTAGAAGGACGCGGCGAAAATGCTGATATTAATTCGCTTATCTTAAAAGCTTATGATATGACCTTCTCTAAGGTTAGAAGGATAAATACAGGAAAGATCGGCGATATGACCTGTTACACTGATCTTACGGGAGATGAGTTTACCTGGTTTATAAACGATGACAGGCTTGGCGATATGAGCCATACCTGGCTTGTACATGTTCCAAAGGATGTAAAAGCAGGTGATAAGGTACCTCTTGTAATGTTTTATCACGGTGGCTCTGATAATCCTTCGGAGGCAGCCGATATGGCAAAGCTTCACGAACTTGGCCGAAAGGAAAAGTTTATAACCGTATACCCCTGGGGGTCAAACACCGCAAGCTGGAATATCAACTACGATGCAGCTAAAGGTGATGAGGACGGATGCGGCGATGAAAAATACTGCATGCTGCTTATTGACTACATGATAGCTAACTACCCCGTAGATGCGGAAAGAGTATACGTTTCCGGCTTTTCAAACGGCGCTGCCATGGCACAGGTTGTTGCAATGCTTTACCCTGAAAAGATAGCGGGACTTTTCCATATTGATTCTAACTGGCCCGGCAACAGGTGGAAGCCTGTAGAGCTTGATATTAACGAGATACCTGCTATGCGAAGGGCTCTGCAGCAAAAGAAGCCTGAAATGAGGATGCCTGTCTGGTATACCTACGGTACAAGAGAAGCTTCATGTCCTGTATATAAGGGCTGCACTCAGCAGTATCAATACGACTTCTGGAAAATGTTTAACAACATCACCGTAAAGGAAACGGCAGCCCCGGGTACTCCTGACGCTTACGAAAGCGGAGTAGTGGGAGATAAGGTTGAAAAGCTATATCCAAGCACCATGTATCCTGAGCAGTATTACGTAGTTAACAGATTTTATTCAATGGATCCGGATCATGAAAATCTTTATAATTACGTTCTTATGCATGATAAAGGACATGAGGTAGCCACTGTGGACCCGGTACTTGGCTGGGAATTTGTTAAGCATTTTAAAAGAAAAGCTGACGGAAGCCTTGAGAAGATATAAGATGCTTAAGGCTTGTAATTAATAATGTATTTGGAGGGAAAAATGAAAAAAATAAGCAGGTTCTTAAATAAGCCTGAGCACTGCGGATATCTGTTTGTGCTGCCGGCTGTGCTTCTTTTGTTCATATTTCGAATAGTCCCGACTATAATCTCATTTGCCTGCGGACTGTTTGATATAGACATGTTCCTGAACGGAAAAGGATTTGTGGGGCTTGCAAACTTTAAAGAAATGTTTGCAGACGACTATTTTTGGAACGCCCTTAAGGTAACTTTAAAGTTTACGGTTATCGAAGTTCCGGTTCAGATGATAGTAGGACTTGTGCTTGCGGCGCTTCTTACAAAGAACACAAAGTTCAACAAGTCTATGAGAGCAGTTTATTTTGCTCCTATCGTTTGCTCTGCCACGGTAGTTGCCATCATGTGGAAGATGTTCCTTCATTCAAACATCGGTATGATGACCTACTGGCTTGAACTTCTTGGCATAAAGGGAGTGAACTTCCTTAACTCACCGAAGTACACTTTTTATGTACTGGTATTTATGTCTGTGTGGCGCTCTTTTGGTATGAGTACCGTTATTTTGCTTTCGGCTATGCAAAATGTTCCGACTTATCTTTACGAGGCGGCTGAGATTGACGGATGTACCGGTTTTAAGCAGTTTTTTGCAATAACCCTTCCTCTTATAAAGGATACCTTTGCATTTGTGTTTATCACAAGGCTTATCGGTTCGCTGCAGGTATTTGATCTTGTATTTACAACTACAAGCGGCGGACCTGCAAGAACCACGGAAACCCTTGTTTACTACACCTACGTAAAAGCATTTTCAAACAACAGAATGGGCTACGGAGCTGCCGTATCAATGGCACTTTTCCTTATTATCCTCATTCTTACTATAATCTGCTACGGCAGTATGTTTAAGGAGGAGAAGGCATGAGTAATGTAGCACTTGTTTCTGTGCGAAGACATAATAAAATACAAAGGTCTCCGCTTGAAGTTTTTTTAAAGATAATTTCAACAATATTGCTGTCATTTTTGGCTCTTCTTATAATCGTGCCGGTTATCTGGATGCTGCTTTGCGCCTTCAGACCGGAAGTTGAGCTTATGAGATATCCGCCAAAGTTCTGGCCTGAGAGCCTTACTATGGAGAATTTTACAAATCTTTTGCAAAGACTGCAGATATGGGTTTATCTTAAAAACTCCATTATCTACTGTGTTTTTACGGTGGTGCCGCAGCTTTGTATAAATTCCCTTGCCGGCTACGCCTTTGCAAGATTCAGATTTAAAGGCAAAAACGTGATCTTTATCATGGTCCTTGCCACAATGATGATCCCGTTTCAGGTTATCATGGTGCCTCTTTTCCTTGAAGTGGTAAAGTTTGGCATGTACGATAACTACGCAGGACTCCTTATTCCAAACTGGGGCGTTGCAATGTGTATCTTTATGACAAGAGCAGCATATGCAGGGCTTCCAAAGGAACTTGAAGAGGCGGCAAGGATAGACGGACTGTCGGAGTTTGGCATCTATCTTAAGATCATGACTCCGCTTATAAAGCCTACTATAGTTACAAACCTGGTACTTGGTATAAACGGAGCCTGGAACGATCTTCTTTGGCCGCTCCTTATGACCACGACACCAAAGATGCGTACACTTGCAAACGGAATCGCTCTTTTCCTTGAGACAAGCCTTCAGTACGGTACCGCATTTGCGGGGGCGTTTATCTCCGTGATACCTATGATGCTCCT
>JAEEOQ010000140.1 GCA_016284355.1 Lachnospiraceae bacterium | reverse complement strand
TGGTAAAGAAGAATATAAGACAAAAACGGCCGATGCAAGAAAAGATATAGAAGAAGGCAAGGCAAAGGTAGCAGACGGAGAGGCAGAGCTTGAAGACGGAAAGAAAAAACTTGCCGAAATTGATTATCCTGAGTGGTATGTACTAAAACGAAACGACTCTGTTCAAAGCTACATCGAATTTGGTCAGGATGCGGAAAGGATAGGAGCGGTGGGAAGAGTTTTTCCTGCCATATTCTTCCTTGTGGCAGCACTTGTAAGCCTTACAACAATGACTCGTATGGTAGAAGAGGAACGTACCCAGGTCGGTACTTTAAAGGCGCTTGGATACTTTAAAAACAGGATCGCTGCAAAATACGGTATGTACGCTGTGGGCGCCAGCCTTATAGGAGGGATCGCAGGAGTTGCGGTAGGGCACATATTGCTTCCTCTTGTAATTATTGACGCATATAAGATCCTTTATGTGGCGCTTCCTGATCCTATAATGCCTGTAAACTGGACTATCGCTGTTGCCTCTGTTGTTATTGCGGTATTAAGTACGGCAGTGGCAACATATATTGCCTGCTACGCAGAACTTAAGGGAGCTCCTGCGCAGCTTATGAGACCTGCAGTGCCAAAGCAGGGCAAGCGGGTATTTTTGGAGCGTATTACATTTATCTGGAAACATTTCTCATTTACATGGAAGTCAACCACCAGAAATCTTTTCAGATATAAGAAGCGACTTTTTATGACCGTATTTGGTATCGGAGGCTGCATGGCCCTTCTTATGGTGGGCTTTGGCCTTAGAGATTCCATAAAGCAGATCGTTGATAACCAGTACCGCACCATCTGGACTTACGATGCTTATCTTTCTATTGATGAAAATAAAGAAACAGCGGGAGTTACAGTAGGTTACCCTGAGATAGAAGATTCCTTAAGGGCAAGAGTTGTTTCGGTTGACGCAAAAACAAATACCACCACTAAAAGCATTAACCTTATGGTGCCTGAAAAACTTGAAAACATTGAAAAATATATTAAATTTAAAGACAGAGTAACAGGCGAAAAATATGAGCTTACGGATAACGGCGTAATTATTTCCGAAAAGCTTGCAAAGATGCTTGGCCTGAAAGTGGGAAACTCATTTAATCTTTCAGACGGTGATAACGGATATGTGGAGACAAAGATAGCTGCAATAACAGAAAACTATCTGTATCATTATGTCTATATGTCAAAAGAGACATATAAGACTCTCTACGGAAAAGAGCCGGCATTTAACCAGCTGATGCTGGAACTAAAAGACGTTTCGGATACTGAAAAATCAGCTCTTTCCGAAAAAATGCTGACAGACGAAAGGGTGCTTACATATACGGATGTGGAGACACTTGAAAGTAAAGTTGCAGATATGATGCATGCTCTTGACCTTGTTATCTGGGTACTTATAATTTCGGCAGGACTGCTTGCTTTTGTGGTGCTTTACAATCTTAATAACATAAGCATCATTGAAAGAAGAAGAGAGCTGGCAACCCTTAAAGTACTTGGCTTTTACGACAAAGAAGTGGCCATATACGTATACAGGGAAAATGTGGTTCTTACAATACTTGGTATAATGCTTGGCGTAGTGCTTGGACTTGTGCTTCACCAGTATGTAATAAGAACATGCGAGATCGACATGATAATGTTTGGAAGAAGGATAAAAGCGCTTAGTTACCTTTGGAGCGTGCTGCTTACATTTTTCTTTGCACTCCTTGTAAATGCGGCCATGTTCTACAGACTGCGCAGCGTTGATATGGTTGAATCCCTTAAAAGCGCTGAATAATGCGGGCCTTTGCTTCTATGTAATGTCAGAAATAAAAAGGTTGAAATTTGACTGCCTCTATGATATAGTATCTTTATGTGAGTTAATAGGCGGTACGTTTAGCCTAAAGAATGGAGGATGTCAAAAGTGGCAGCATTAAGAGTAATCGTAACAGTTATCTACGTTTTGGTAAGTATTGCGCTTACTGTTATAGTACTTATGCAGGAAGGCAAGACCGAAGGTCTTTCCGGAGCTATCAGCGGTGCAGCTGATACCTACTGGGGTAAGAACAAAGGTCGTTCCATGGAAGGTGCTATGAACAGGATCACACGTTATCTTGCAGTTGCATTTATCGTGTTATCTGTTGTGCTTAACCTTAAGTGGTGGTAGGCACGATAGCCGGTTGATCCCGGCAGGCGATAAGGTATATGAAAGCTGTAAACAAACTCGTTTGTTTACAGCTTTTTTTACTGTATAAGAAATTTTTCCTCATACCTTATGTCCTTTTTTTTACTATTAAAAATTGTGCTAAGTAATCTCTAAAGCCCTTATTTTGGGCTTTTTTTATTTGCCCGTGAAAAACTCTTTTGGTGTTTGAATGATAATTTAAGGGCTGTTTTATGGTTGTAAAATATAGGGCATTTGAAAGAGGGGGAGCTTATGCTATGATTTACCCATGAAAAACGTGTCTTTTAGGTGAAGACAAACAGGAGGGTTAAAAGTTGAAAGAGAAAAAAGAAAAAAAGCAAAAGGTTATCGGCTACATTGAGCATGGCGGAATCAAAGCTCTGCCTCATAACCTGGCACTGGATTTCAAAAGGAACAAAGTTATTTATTTCCTTTGCATTCCTATCATTGTGTGGTACATTATTTTCCACTACGTTCCTATGGCAGGTATCGTTATGGCCTTTGAGAAGTTCAAACCGGCACTTGGTATCTTCCGCAGTAAGTGGATAGGATTCGGAAACTTTGTTGAATTCTTTAAGGGACCTTATTTTTTAAGACTTCTTAGAAATACGGCAGCACTGGGTATTCTCGATATTATTTTCGGTTTCCCTGCACCTATTATTTTTGCTCTTCTTCTTAATGAAGTTAAGAACATCAAGTTTAAGAAGGTTACACAGACTATCAGCTACATGCCATACTTCATTTCTATGGTCGTTGTAGCAGGTATCATCATCGACTTTACAAAGAGCGGCGGTGTTATCTCAAATATCGTAGCTTCTTTAAGAGGAACTACACCGGAAAACCTTCTCGGTAATGTAAACTACTTCAGACCGATATTTATTTTGTCGGGTATCTGGCAGGGCGTCGGATACGGAAGTATCATTTATATCGCAGCACTTTCAAGTGTTGACCAGGAGCTTTACGAGGCAGCCGTTATGGACGGTGCCAACAGATGGAAACAGACAATCCACATCACTATCCCAAGCATTCTTCCTACTATAATAATGCTTCTCATCATGAGAATGGGATCGATCCTTGCCGTAGCAAGTGATAAAGTACTTCTTCTTTATTCACCTGGTATCTACGAGAAGGCCGATGTTATCAGTACTTACGTTTATCGTATAGGTCTTGAGCAGGCTAACTACGGACTTGCTTCAGCAGTAGGTCTGTTTAACTCGATCGTTGGTACGGTATTCCTGCTTACCACAAATGCGATCAGTAAGAAATTAACAGAGACAAGCTTATTCTAAGAAAAGAGGAGGAAAGATCATTATGATGGTAGTTAAGAAGACAGTAGGATCACGAATCTTCAATCTTTTCAATACATTGTTTATGTTATTTATGATTGTTATTTGTGTAGTCCCTATTTTACACGTATTCTGGGCATCAATCTCAGATCCTGCATTAGTGCAGAAATCAAGCGGTATCATTCTTTATCCGCTTGGCAAGGTTTCAACAGGAGCTTATAAGATCATTTTAAATTATAAAGGTATCTGGACAGGATACAGAAACACTCTCTTTTATGTTGTGGCACAGTGTCTTATAACAGGTGTACTTACAGTTGTTGCCGGCTACATCATGTCAAGAAAGAGATTCCGTTACAGAAACGTTATCATGGCATTTATGGCATTTACAATGCTCTTTAACGGTGGTATGATCCCTACATTCATGGTGGTTCGTTCATTAAAGATGCTCGATACATACTGGGCACTTCTTATTCCGGGTGCCATGAGCGTATTTAACGTTATCATTATGAGAACAGCCATCCAGGGTATTCCTGATTCTCTCGAAGAGTCAGCAAGAATGGACGGTGCAGGCGAGTTTACGGTTATGTTTAAGATCATCCTTCCCCTTTGTAAGGCAACATTTGCGGTAATCATTCTCTTTACTGCTGTTGGAAAGTGGAATGCATGGTTTGATGCTCTTTTATACCTTCCACAGGATAAGAGCAAATATCCACTTCAGATGTACATGAGAGAGATCCTTGTTACAGCCTCAACCGATATGATGAATAATGCGGGTGATCTTATCGAGAGTGCTCAGCTTTACAAGACTCTTGTTAAATACGGTTCCATCGTTGTATCAACGGTGCCTATCCTTTGTATTTATCCTTTTGTACAGAAGTACTTCGTAACCGGTGTTATGATCGGTTCTGTAAAAGGATAGCTCTTAGCTTTCCTGCCAGGAAGTGGCAGGAAAGGTTAGAGATATCATTGTTCTGGACACAGCTATGCTGTGTAGCAGAACATCCTTATGAAAGAAATAGAGTAAAGAGACCAAGATAGTATTCTTTCTTGGTCTCTTTTTTTGCTGCGGACATATGTCTCATTCTTCATTGTCATTTATAAATTTCTGTGGTAATATATATGTTGTTTGACTTTTAATGATAAGGATAGTGAAAATGAAGACAATGGAAAAGACAAGCTTAAAGGCATCCATTAGCAAAACACCTGTAAAATGGATGATCTCATATATATTGGTGATGTTTGTACCGCTTCTTTTTGGTACGGTTATTTATATTTATTCAATGACTACGATAAAGTCTGAAGCTGAAGATATTCAGTATCATACCGTTTCTTATGCAGCAGATAATATGCTGGCGGTTTTTGATAATTTTACCGAGATGAGCAAATCCATCCTTTCGGAAAATAAGATAATCGATCTTTCCGGTGTTAAAGTCGGAGAGTTTAACATCACGCAGCGTGTCTATATGAAAGAGATGATCGATAAGATCAACGACTATGTATATTCAAACGATTATCTTTCAAATGTATTTGTATATCTTCACGGAAGTCAGTATGTACTTGGCAACAACGGTCTTTTCTACGCATATGACCCTAAAATGATATACCAGAGAATGGGAATTTCTGACAGCGCCTTTAATAAACTGTCAGACCCGAATGCTGTAGACAATGTATATGTAGTTAACGATTACGGTATAGATAACCCTTATTTTGTGTACAGAACAAAGAATCTTACTCTCTTTTTAAAGATTAATCAGAGTAAGCTTCGAAGCCTTCTTGGCATAGAGCAGTCTATTTCCTATATGTATATAAAGAACGGCGATATCCTTTCGGATACCTATGTTCCTTACTCTACCTATGCTGAAAGGATCCAGCCGTTACTCGGCAACAAATATGTATACAAGACTATAGGAAATGACAATTATCTTGTGGTTCCTCTTGGTAAATACGGTATTACCATTATCCACATAATACCAAAGCATGTTTATATGCAAAAGCTTGAGTATGCCAAGATAATCATGCTCGTTTATATTGTCCTTTCTATGGTTATAGGAATACTTTTTTCAAATTACATTACAAAGAAAAACTATTCTCCTGTAGATGAACTTATAAAGATGACTCAGCGAGGCAATCTTAAATCAGAAGGTCAAAAAGACGATTTCCTTGCCATTAAAGAGTCGGTAAGCAAACTTTTAAATGCCTACGAAACAGGTAATGAAGAAAAACGAAACAGAGAGCTTCAGATAAGAAGCAACCGTTTTGCAAGGATCATAGAAAATAACAGATTTGCAAAGATATCAGAGCGTGAGTTTAAAGAGATCACTGCTAAATTCAGGTTTGACTCATACGTACTTGTAGATTTTAATATTTCCGATATCAGTGATATCTTTACTGAGACAGAAGAATATGTCTCGGAAGAAACAAGAAGACTTATTTATTTTATCATCGACAATGTCTGTACAGAGATATTTGCAGACAGATATGACTTTATCGGAGCAGAATTCCGCGGAAATTACATGTTCCTTGTAAATGTAGACGGAAGACAGAAAGATGAACTTATCTATGAAGACCTTACGGAAATTGCCACAAAGGCGCATGATTTCCTTAAAGCAAATTATGGCCTTAATATCTGGGTAAATATCAGTAAGATCCACGAGAGCAGAAACGGTATAGGAAAGTGTCGTGACGAAGTAGCGGAACTTACACTTTTCCGTGACTGGATCGGTACCGATAAAGATATTATCTGTTATAATAATTTTAACAGAGAAGATTTTGTTGGTTTTGATGTTTATACACAGGAAAAAGAAGCTCGTGATGCTCTTAGAAATCACGATTATAAAGAAGCTGTCGCTATTATCAAAAGGATCAGCGGCGAGGAAGAAGCAGAGATTGCCACTCCTCCTGAGACAGAGGGTAAGAGCGGTTCTGACGTAATGCAGGATATTACGGAATATATCGATAAGAACTACACGGATCCTCGTCTTAGTGCCGGTATGATAGCAGATATCTACGGTATGAGCCCTTCAAATCTTTCTCAGACATTTAAGAGAAAGATGGATATAGGTCTTCTTGATTATATCAACCAGAAGAGACTTGAGACTGCAAAGGGCTATCTTAAGTCCGGTATGAGTGTTAAAGAAACGGCTGAAAAGGTCGGTTATTATACCACAAGACCTCTTATCAGAGTATTTTACCAGGTGGAGAATGTTTCTCCTGCAGAGTACAGATCAAGGTATATTGAATAAGGAAAAAGCATGGATCACAAAGAGATGGTGCTTGAGTTTATATCAAGCAAAGATTATTCTCCAATGAAATATAAGGAAATGGCCACATTTATGCAGGTTCCAAAAGAAGCAAGAGAAGAATTCAGGCTTCTTTTAGAGGATCTTCTTCGCGAGGGCAAGGTTTTTCTTGACGACAAGGGAAGATACCGCCTTGCTGGGTCTGAATTTAAAACCGGAACATTCCTTGGTACAAAGAAAGGCTTTGGTTTTGTAAGTGTACCTGAGATGGATACAGATATATATGTTTCTGAAGAGGCTACTATGGGGGCATTCCATGGAGATACCGTGTCTGTCCGTATCGATTCCGAAGAAACAGGTAAAAGACCCGAAGGTACCGTAGTTAAGATCTTAGAGCGCAATACAAAAGAAATAGTCGGTACTTTTCAAAAATCAAAGAATTACGGTTTTGTAGTGCCTGACAGCCAGAAGCTTTCATCGGATGTGTTTGTTCCTAAGGAACTTACAAAAGGCGCGGTTAACGGTCAGAAGGTTGTGGTGACTCTTACCTCTTATGGCGATAACAAGGGTCATAGCCCTGAAGGTCGCATTACAGAGATACTTGGACATATTAACGATCCGGGTGTAGATATCCTTTCCATAGTGAGGGCTTACGGCCTTCCTGAGCAGTATCCTGATGATGTATATAAAGAAGTTGAAGGAATACCTGATGAGGTAGATCCTAAAGATATGGCAGGCAGAGCTGATCTTCGCAACGTGCAGATGGTAACCATAGACGGAGAAGATGCCAAAGACCTTGACGATGCGGTTTCTCTTACAAAAGAGGTTGATGGTGACGGAAAACCTTTCTACCATCTTGGAGTTCATATAGCAGATGTAAGCAATTACGTTAAGGAAAAGTCGCCTCTTGATAAAGAAGCCCTTAAGCGCGGAACCAGCGTATACCTTACCGACAGGGTTATCCCAATGATACCCCACAAATTATCAAACGGTATCTGCTCCTTAAACCAGGGCTGCGACAGGCTTGCACTTTCCTGCCTTATGGATATAGACAGCAAAGGCAATGTGGTAAGCCACAGAATATGCGAAAGTGTCATTAAAGTTGACAGAAGAATGAATTATTCCGATGTCAAAAAAATAATAGAAGATGATGATGAGGCTACAAAGAAGGAATACGAAGAACTTGTTCCTATGTTCCTTGAGATGGAAGAGCTGGCGCTTATACTTCGCGCCAAAAGAAGGAGCAGAGGGTCTATAGACTTTGATTTTCCGGAAAGCAAGATTACTCTTGACGAAAAGGGCAAAGCTATAGATGTTAAGCCTTATGAGCGTAACGAAGCCACAAAGCTTATAGAAGATTTTATGCTTATAGCAAATGAAACTGTGGCAGAAGACGCTTTCTGGCAGGAGCTTCCTTTTATTTACAGAAGTCATGAAAACCCGGATGAAGAGAAGATGAAAAAACTGGGAGTCTTTATCAATAATTTCGGGTATTCAATAAAGATGTCAGGGGACGAGGTTCACCCTAAAGAACTGCAAAAGCTTCTTACAAAGGTTTCAGGCAAGCCCGAAGAAGCACTTATAGACAGGATCACATTAAGGTCCATGAAACAGGCAAAGTATACCGTTTCATCCGAAGGGCATTTTGGCCTTGCGGCAAGGTATTATTGCCATTTTACTTCTCCTATAAGGCGTTACCCGGATCTTCAGATCCATAGGATCATAAAAGAGAATCTTCGCGGTAAACTTACAGATAAGAGAAGAAATCACTACGACAAGATACTTTACGAGGTCGCTGATGCTTCAAGCAGGCTGGAAAGAAGGGCTGACGAAGCGGAGCGTGAGGTGGACAAACTTAAAAAATGTGAGTATATGATAAAGCACATAGGGGAAGAGTTTGAAGGAGTTATCTCGGGTCTTACAAATTACGGTATTTATGTGGAGCTTCCAAATACCGTAGAAGGTATGATAAGGCTTGCAAACATATCAGGAGATTACTACTATTTTGATGAGCCGTCCTATAAGCTTATCGGAGAGCACACAAGAAAAGAGATAAGACTCGGTGAAAGAGTCATTATCAGAGTGGCTTCCTGTGACAGATTTTTAAGGACCATCGACTTTGACCTTGTTAAAGTGCTTGACACACAGGCGGAGGCAAAAGATGAGTAAGGATTTTTATTACCTTGCGGCAAACAACAAAAAAGCTACATTTGATTATTTCATAGAAGAGCGATACGAATGCGGCATAGAGCTTATCGGTACCGAAGTCAAATCGGTTCGTATGGGTAAATGCAGTATTAAGGAATCCTTTGTACGTATCACAAACGGCGAAGTGTTTATTTACGGTATGCATATCAGCCCTTATGAGAAGGGCAATATCTTCAATAAAGATCCTCTTCGTCCGCGCAGGCTCCTTCTTCACAGATATGAGATAAACAAGCTTTTTCCAAGAGTTACCCAGGATGGCTACACTCTTGTGCCGCTACAGGTTTATATCAAAGGAAGTCTTGTGAAGGTTGAGATCGGCCTTGCAAGAGGTAAGAAAAAGTATGACAAGCGCGAAGATATAGCTAAAAAAGATCAAAAGCGCGAAGTCGAAAGAGATTTTAAATTAAAGATGTACTAATGAAAAATAGCAAAAAGGGACAGACCCCATTGGTCAAAAATTTTGACCAATGGGGTCTGTCCCTTTTTGCTATTTTTCATTATAGTGGAGCTGAGGGGAATCGAACCCCTGTCCAAAAACCCATCCATCGTACTTCTACAGGTTTATCTAATCTTTTGACATTCCCTCCTTCAGCCTCCGGTTAGCAGGATACTGAATTTAGTAGCTTCATGATACGCCCGCGGGAGCAAAGCTTAGCCCGTGTCGTTTCCTACGAGATCGATGCCCGTATCTTAATGCGTAGGTGCACTAAGGCGGACAGCTGCCATTAGGCAGCGATTGCTAAATTATCTTCAGCGTTTGTATTTAATGTTGGATTTAACGCATGCCTGCGACCTGCTTCTCCGACTTCAAAATTCCTGTCGAAACCAGTACAACCCCGAAAGGTGTAATAGTAAGATAAACTGAAGATATGCATAGTAAAGGAGCCTTACAAACGCAAGGCCCCTTTAGGTTAGCGTTTTAATTAAGCAAGAACCTGAACGTTGATAGCTCTGAGTTTGCTTGCATTCTTAGGATCAGCCTCAGTATCGAATGAAACCTTCTGTCCCTCGTTAAGAGTCTTGAAACCCTCAACCTGGATAGCTGAGAAATGTACGAAAACATCTTCTCCGCCGTTGTCATTTGTGATGAAGCCATAGCCCTTCTCTGAATTAAACCACTTTACAATACCTGTATTCATTATAGGTACCTCCAAAAAATTTTTTGTATCTAACGAGCCAAAGAGCATTAGAGCATGTACCTATACAATACAAGTAGTGCCGACGTGCTAAAAAACAATTGAATCATTTAGAATACATGTTTATAGTAGCATACTTGATTTTTAGTGTCAAATTTTTTCGTTTAATTAATTCATTTTTTTTTCACTAATTAATGTTATAATCATATATAGAAAAATATTATAAAGGGGTAGGCATATGGATCCTGAAAAAAATATTATCGACGGATACGAATTCGAATCATTTGCAGCTTTTGACGAGGCTAAGGCCGAAGCGGAAAGAGTCGCATATTTAAGAGCAAATACAGATCTTAGAAGTGAAGATGCCCTAAAGAAGCTGTATGAGGACTGTACGGCAGAAGGAGCGGAGCCTTTCAGGACCCCTGTGGGTCTTGGCTTTCTTCGGGAGGTACAAAGGCGCGTTGCAAAGGATCCTGATTTTAAGAAAAGCATGAAAGCAATATATGTACCTTCAAGGCGCGGAAGCAGCGAGATCTCCGAAATGAAGATAAACGATCTTCAAAACAGGTATAACGCCTTAAAGAGAAGAACCGCAGTAAACGGCGGTATAAAGAATGTGGTCATATTGTTTCTTGTTGTCCTCGTTATAGCCCTTTTTGTATATGAAGGAATGATGAGTAAAAAGCGGGCTACAAGCGAAACAAGAGAAGAGATACTTAACGAGTATGCGGGCTGGGCTGACGAGCTTACGAAAAAAGAAAATGAGCTTAACGAAAGAGAGGCCCTTCTTAACGAAAGGATGAACGGCAATGGACAAGATTAAGATACTTGTAGTAGATGATGAAATGCGAATGAGAAAACTTGTGGGTGATTTTTTGCTTCATGAAAACTACGAGGTGCTTGAAGCGGAAGACGGTGAAAAGGCTGTTGATGTTTTTTTTGAAAATAAAGACGTGGCCCTTATAATCCTTGATGTTATGATGCCAAAGATGGATGGCTGGGAAACCCTTAAAGAGATCAGAATGTACTCTAAGGTGCCTATTATCATGCTTACAGCCAAAGCTGATGAGAAAGACGAGCTTAAAGGATTTGAACTTGGAGTTGATGAATACGTGTCAAAGCCCTTCTCTCCAAAGATCCTTATGGCAAGGGTTGAGGCAGTGCTTAGAAGGACCGGCGCCACAAGTTCTGAGGTTAAAGCTGTAGGCGGTATAGAGATGGATAAGGGCGCCCATGAGGTAAAGATAGACGGAAAGAGCCTTGACCTTTCGGTTAAGGAATTCGACCTTCTTGAATACTTCATTATAAATCAGGGAGTTGCGCTCTCCAGAGAAAAGATACTTAACAACGTGTGGAATTACGACTATTTTGGCGATGCACGTACCATAGATACACATGTTAAAAAGCTTCGCGCAAAAATGGGAGATAAGGGAGACTATATAAAGACTATCTGGGGAATGGGTTACAAATTTGAAGTGGATAACTAAAAAAGAGGTTGATATATGAAACATTCCATCAGATTAAGGATGGTCGTCATTTTCGGCGCGGTGCTTATCGGTACCATAGCCGCCTGTATTTTTATAAACAATACTTTTCTTGAAAAGTACTATGAAAAGACAAAAATAGACGGCCTTACCGGAATTTATAACAACATAAACCTTGTATATACCGGTGATGATGTTGATGAAGAGCAGCTTATCGCTATTGAGCAGAGCGGCGAGCGTCTTAACGCCAAAGTGTATATCTTTGATATATATATGTTCAGCGGCGGTATGCTTTACCAGGTCAAGTACCCGGCTAACCTTAACCGCTTTGATCAGGAGCAGTTTGAAGAGAGGATAAAGCAGTATTACGCTCTTCAAAATGTGGATAAGTTTGGCAACAAAGGCAGCGAGGCCATAGAATCAACAGATGATTATTCGGTATACATGAGGTATGATAACAGACTTAATGCCAATTATATCGAGCTTTTTGGAAGACTTTCCTCCGGCCAGCAGATATTTATCCGTACGAACTTTGTAAGTATACAGGATAATGTGGATATTGCAAATCATTTCTTTATGTATACGGGCGGGATTGCTGTTATAATCGGTATTATTGTCATGCTCTTTGTAAGCCGTAACTTTACAAGGCCTATAACAGAGCTTGCAAAGATAGCAGATGAGATGAACCATCTTAATTTTGAGGCAAAATATAAGACCACAAGAAAAGATGAGATAGGAATACTCGGAGCCAGCATCAATTCCCTTTCCGAAAACCTGGAAAAGACCATAAGCGAGCTAAAAAGCGCAAATAACGAGCTGCAAAAGGATATAGAAAAGAAGGAAGAAATTGATGAGATGCGAAGAGAGTTCCTCTCAAATGTTTCTCATGAACTTAAGACGCCTATCGCCCTTATCCAGGGGTATGCGGAAGGTCTTAAAGATAATATAAGTTCTGATGAGGAGAGCAGGAATTTTTACTGTGACGTTATAATGGACGAAGCAGGAAAGATGAATACTCTTGTCAGAAAACTTCTTACATTAAATCAGATCGAGTTTGGAAACGATCAGGTTGAGTATGAAAGATTTAACTTAAATGATGTGATAAGATCAGTGGTAAATGCATCAGATATAGTTTTTAAGCAAAAAGAGGTGCAGCTTTCCCTTGATCTTGACGATAATATATTTGTGTGGGCCGACGAGTACCGCATAGAAGAAGTTGTTACAAACTATGTGAGCAATGCCTTAAATCATGTCTGCATTCCTGAGGGTGAAAGTGCGCCGCGTATCTGCATTACTGCAAAAAGAGCAGAAGGCAGGATAAGAGTTGGCGTATTTAATACAGGAAAACCTATTCCTGAAAGCGATATTGACCACATTTGGGAGAAATTTTACAAGGTCGATAAGGCAAGAACAAGGGAATACGGTGGCAGCGGTATCGGTCTTTCGATCGTGAAGGCTGTTATGGATTCCATGAACTCTCCGTATGGTGTCATAAATTATGAAAACGGTGTAGAATTTTGGTTTGCGCTGGATGACAAATAATGATATAGTATTTAGTAAGTAGGAGGCTTATCCGTATACATGAAAAAGAAAATGATCTGTTTTGTTATCTTAATAAGTTCATGCCTGCTGTTTACAGGCTGCACACAGCTGACTCCGCTGTCTGAAGAAGAGACAAATATGGTAGCGGAGTATATTGCCATGCTTATGCTTAGGTATGATGCAAATTATGAAAACAAGCTTACCACAACTATTGAGATAAAAGATAATCCTTCTTATACAAATGAAGAATTTGCAGATCTTACTGATGAGATAAACGGAAAAGAAGAAACTCCTGAAGATGATACATCTAAAGAAGAACCGGCTGATGATAATACTTCACAGGCCGGAAATGAAGGCACGGTTACCGGCCCTGCCAAAGAGTGGGAAAGCGGAGAATCTACAGATATCAACAGTATCCTTGGCAATGAAAACTTTACCGTAAGATACAAAGACGCAAACGAGTATCAGTCCTACCCTAATAATAAAACAGATAACTACTTTACGCTTGAAGCCACAGAAGGCAAGAAGCTGGTAGTTGTTTCCTTCTCTATAGTTAATGTATCGGGAAAAGAGGCTAGGTATCAGATGACAGATCCTAATATCTACTTCAGGCTTGACGTTAAGGGAGAAAATTTTGTTAAGCCAAGTATGACCCTCCTTACAAACGATATTCAGTATATCGATGTTACTCTTGAAAATAAAAAGGCGGCTGAGGGAGTTGCAGTATTTTCAGTAGATAAAGATGTGGATATCAGAGAAGCCAATATCCTTGTTTATACAGACAGCAAAACCGCTATTGAGAAGCTTAGATAATATACGGAGACGGGGAAGAAGATGAAGATCGTAGAAAAAAAGAGGTCAGGGATTTTTGGATTGCCTCTTTCCTGCACTAAATATGTGATCGACGAGGAACAGGTTACAATACATAGAGGTTTTATCGAAGAAACGGAAGATTATGCCCTTATGTATAAGATCCGCGATGTAAGGCTTAAAAGAAAGTTATGTGAAAGACTCTTTGGCCTTGGAACCATAATCTGTTATACCGGCGATATTACGAGCCCTGAACTTGTAATTGAAAAAGTTAAAAAATTTAACGAAATAAAAGATTTTATCATTCACGCATCAGAAGAATCCAGACAAAAGCGCAGAGAAATGATAGCAAAAAACTTTGAAATGCCGTAACTGTAAGCAAATTCATGCAATTAATACACGAAACGTTATTTTTTGTATAATAATCATAAATTCGTTGAAATTTGTTAAAAAATATAATATAATGTGTAAAAGGAACCTTTTTTTATAAAAAAATTTCGCAACGCGGAAACGGAGGATTTTTATGGATACAGGTATTTTACTTGAGAGTGGAACCAATGAACTTGAGATACTTGAGTTTAACATTGGCAGCAATCATTACGGTATTAACGTAGCTAAGGTAAAAGAGATCATGTCTTATCAGCCGCCTACACCGGTACCGAATGCACATCCTTCTATTGAAGGTATATTTATGCCACGTGATACTATCATCTCAATAGTCGATCTTGCGAAGAGCCTTTCTATTCCGCCTTCAACAGATCCTAAGAGGGATATGTACATTATTACAAATTTCAATAAGCTGAACATCGGTTTCCATGTACATGGCGTTGAAGGTATCCACAGACTTACCTGGGAAGACATATCAAAGCCTGACGAGACTATCAGTACAGCACAAAGTAGCGTTGCTACAGGTATCATCAAGCTTGACGGAAGACTTATCGTCATACTTGACTTCGAGAAGATCGTAACAGATATAAGCCCTGAGACAGGACTTAAGGTTACAGATATTGAAAAGCTTGGTGCAAGAACAAGAAATACTTCTCCTATACTTATTGCAGAAGATTCACCATTGCTTAGTAAACTTATCGTAGACAGCTTACATAAAGCCGGATACGTTAATGTAGATGCTAATTCCGACGGCCTTGAAGCCTGGAACAAGATTTCCAAGTATAAAGAAGACGGAACACTTAAAGAAAAGGTTCATTGTATTATTACAGATATTGAGATGCCGCAGATGGACGGACACAGACTTACAAAGCTTTGTAAAGACGATCCTGAAATCCATGACATCCCGATCGTAATATTCTCTTCTCTTATCAATGATGAAATGAGAAGAAAAGGCGAGTCACTCGGAGCGGATGCTCAGCTTACAAAGCCTGAGATCGGTTCGCTCGTTGAGGTTATCGACAAGCTGATCTTATAAAAGGACACCGGAGGTGTACTCCTTGAACAACGGGGATGAGTCATATTTAGACAGTCTGCTTGATTCATTTAACAACGGACTGGTTGAGGAAAAATCCAAAAAGAATCTTAAGCCAGAGGCTGGCCGGAAGAAAAGTTCCGACAGGCCTCTGGCCTTTGACGGTTTAAATGAGGGAAAAAAGGGAAGAACTCTTATAAATCAGCCTTCAGACGACTTTGAACTTGAAGGTTTTGACGATGATCTTGAAAATCTTTCATTTGATGGAGATTTTGATATTGAGGGCTTTGATGAAGATGATGATGTGCCTGAACTTTCAGATATCTCATTTGATGAAGATGCGATCAAGACTGCAGCAGCAAATGAGGAGCCTGTAAACACTCCTGAAAGCCCTGATACTGAACCTTTAGAAAGTGCGGAAGAAAGCGCGGAAGCTGAAGAGATTTCTCTTCCTTCTGATGACGAACTTGTTATAAATGAAGATATTCCTGTAACGGATGAGATAGAGACTCCGGAAGATATCCCTGTAACAGATGAAATAGAGATACCGGAGGATATCCCTGCCGCAGATGAAATATCTCTTGATGAAGACATACCTGTAACTGAAAACGCAGATATTCCTACTGCAGATGAGATCTCACTTGACGAGATCTCACTTGACGATCTGCCGGTAGATGAGATACCTGTTACAGACGAGATACCTGCCATAGATGAGATACCTGTTACAGATGAGATCCCTGTCGCAGATGAAATCCCTGTTACGGATGAGATTCCGGCCGCAGATGAACTTGCACTTGATGATACAGCTGCAGGTGAACTTGGTCTTGATGAGATAGGTACAGAAGACCTTGGCCTTGGCGAGATCAACCTTGGTGATGATGGTGAGATATCAGAGATAGGCGGTATTGGTGAGATACCTGATACCGGCGAGATCGGAGCCGGTGAGATCGGTGAAATTGGTGAGATCGGCGAGATCGGAGAAATCGGTGATATAGGCGAAATCGGAGAGATAGGTGAAATAGGCGAGATCCCTGATGCAGGCGAGATCGGTGCAGATGCTTTAGGCGATCTTGACCCGTTTTCAGGTGAATTAAACCTTGGCGATGAGCCGGAAGAAGAATCCGGCGGCAAGAAAAAGAAGAAAAAAGGCAAGAAAGAAAAGAAGAGCAAAGAAGAGAAGAAAAAAGGTCTTGCTGCTCTTTTCCATAAGCTTTTTGATAATGTCCCTGACAAAGTAAAAGAGGGGCAGGAACTTCTTCCTGACGATGCGCCAAAGGAAGAAAAGCCAAAGAAAGAAAAGAAGCCTAAAATGACCCCTGAAGAGAAGAAAGCTCTTGAGGCAGAAAAGGCTGAAGCAAAGAAAGAAAAAGAAGCTAAGAAAGCTGCTGCTAAAGAGGCAAAGGCTGCTGAAAAGCAAAGAAAGAAAGAGGCGGCCATTGTTGAAGCAGAGGAAGCAGCAAAGAGTGCAGGCCACATTAACAAGTACGGAGCACTTATAGTAATAGCATTCTTTGCCCTTGTTGGAGTTATAATTATTATGGGCTCAAGCTCCACTTCCTACAGCCTCAACATTAAGGGTGCTGCAAAAGAATTTGGACTTCGCCATTATAACGAGGCTTACTACCGTATACGTGGTCTTGAGATAAAACCTGAAGATATGGAACTTCATGACAAGATCATGACTGTCATGTATGTAAACAAGCAGCTTAACTCATATAACAGTTATGCGGCTATGGATATGCATCCTGAGGCTATAGATTCGCTTCTTAAGGGTCTGCAAAGATATGAAAAATACCTTGCCCTTGCAACAGAGCTTGGTATCGAAAGTGATCTTGATTATGTAAGAGCCCAGATACTTGCGGTTCTTGAGCGTACCTATGGCATAGAAGAGCGGGAAGCCATGCATCTTATGGAAGACGAGGATCAGACTGATTACAGCAGAAAGCTGTATCTGATCGCCAGTGAAGTAAAAAAAGAAGAAGAAGTAGAGTATGTCCCATAAGGCAGCTTATGGGACATTGCTTTTTAAATTGAAGGGAGTATAAAGGGAATGATAGCAGTTATTGATTATGATGCCGGAAATATGGCAAGTGTTGTAAAGGCACTTGAATATATTGGTGAAAAGCCGGTTGTAACAAGGGATCCCAAGGTAATACTTTCTGCGGATAAATGCATATTGCCGGGAGTAGGTGCCTATGCGGATGCTATGGAAAAGCTTAAGGCATACGGACTTATAGAAGTTATAAAGGAATTCGTGGCAAGCGGAAAGCCTTTCTTTGGTATCTGTCTTGGCCTTCAGCTTCTTTTTGATGAGAGCGAAGAGGGGGGCGAGCACGTAAAAGGACTTTCGATCCTTTCCGGTAAAATAAAGCTTATACCTGAGGGCGAAGGATTAAAGATACCGCATATGGGCTGGAATTCTCTTGATATAAAAGAGGGAACAAGGCTGTTTAAAGGTATTAAAAACGGTTCCTATGTGTATTTTGTCCATTCTTATTATCTTGAGGCTGAGCGTGAAAGTGACGTTGCGGCAACTACAGATTACGGCGTACATATCCATGCGGCGGTTGAAAGCGGCAATATCTTTGCCTGTCAGTTCCACCCTGAAAAGAGCGGAGACGTAGGACTTGCCATATTAAAGAATTTTGTGAGTTTATAATATAAGGGGAGAAAAATATGTTTACAAAGAGGATAATACCCTGTCTTGACGTAAAAGACGGAAGGGTAGTAAAAGGAATAAATTTTGTTAACCTTGCAGATGCGGGAGACCCTGTGGAATGCGCAGCAGTGTACGATAAAGCGGGTGCAGATGAGCTTGTGTTTCTTGACATAACCGCAAGTTCTGATGGAAGAAAGACAACTGTAGATATGGCAAGGCGCGTTGCCGAGCAGGTGTTTATACCATTTACCATAGGAGGCGGTATCCGCACGGTAGATGATTTTAAAGAAATGCTTCGCGCCGGCGCAGATAAAGTAGCGGTTAATTCAGCAGCCATTCTTAACCCTGAGATAATAAGTCAGGCGGCTGAAAAGTTCGGAAGCCAGTGCGTTGTTCTTGCGATTGATGCTAAAAGACGCCCTGACGGAAGTGGCTGGACAGTTTATAAAAACGGCGGAAGAGTTGATATGGGACTTGACGCGGTT
>JAEEOQ010000139.1 GCA_016284355.1 Lachnospiraceae bacterium | reverse complement strand
GAAGTAAAGCAAAAGATATCTTCTGCCATGAAATTTAACCTCATAATCTCAATGCCTTCCTTTGTGGGCCTTGCGGTTCTTGGCGGTCCGATACTTAAGCTTCTTTTTAATGACGGTTCTACAGACGCCGCATTTGTTATGTTTATAGGTTCAATAGCTGTAGTGCTTTATACGGTGTCTGTACTATTTAATACCATCATCCAGAGCATATATAAGATGATGATCCCTGTTTACCACAGCGCAGTTGCTATCGCAATTGATGTTATAGTTCTTTATGTATGTCTTAAATTTACGGGAAACGGCCTTGTTTCTCTTGTGGCAGGCAACCTTACTTTGCCGGTGGTGGTTATAATCCTTAACTACATAACCTTAAAGAAAGACATAAACTTAAAGATAAACTGGTTAAAAGCGGTAATAATCCCTGCTGTCTCATCACTTATAATGGGGCTTGTTATCCTTCTTTTATACAAAGGATTACTCAAAGTAACAGGAAACACCATCGCTCTTTTTGTTACCATAATGGCAGGTGTGATCATCTTCTTCCTTTGCCTTATTATATTTAAAGATATCAAAGAAGACGAACTATACCAGCTCCCAAAGGGAGCAACCATCGTACGTATATTAAAGAAATTACATGTAATGTAGCTGGAAAATAACCAAAAGGGACAGTTCCAAATGGTCAAAAGTTTTTGACCATTTGGAACTGTCCCTTTTGGTTATTGTTTTTAGTACTCTGTCTTTATAATATCATTCTTAAGGTTTGCAAAGTCTTTCAGTTTTGCATCTGTTATGACACACATATCCTGGAAGGTTGCGGTGATCTTGCCAAAAGGAAGAGGTATACGGAATTTGTCCCATCTTCTTTTCACCACAAGACACCTTTTAAACTTAAAGTGTACACAGACCACTTTTTTCCCTGCTTTGTTTGCCATAAGAAAAATAAGCTTTTTAGGGTCTTCCTGCGGACCTTCAGGCCCATCAAGAGCAACGCCAAGAACCACTTTATCTTCATGGGCTATGGAAAGAAGCTCTGAGTATAGCTTTCTCATCTCAAGACCGTTAGGAAGGCGTACAGCCTTGCCGCCGTTATAATCTACCATGTCTTCTATTGAGTTGCCTCTTGGGCTTGAAGTAACGATAACCCTGACATTATCATGAGTCATGGCTATCTGCCTTAGTACAAACTGCATACAGTAGCTGTCTCCGTGCCAGAAGCCAAGAAAAGCGTTATCATCAAGCAGCTGCTCGTTATCTATCTCAAATTTACCTGTTTTACATACTAGCTGCATCCACCAGAGGTAAACCGAGGTGTAGTTGTTGTGGTATTTGCCGTACTTTTTTCCTTTGTTATAGACATACTCTTTGCTGTTTTTCATTTTCTTCCCCTTTGTTACGTCTCTTAAGATTATCTCAAAAGTAAATAAAAAAGTAAAGTAAAAAGCAACTAAATAATGAATGCTCAAAAATAAATATAATAGTACTTGACTTTTTTTAATAAAATTGTTTTAATAAAATCAAGTTGAACAATGCATGATAGAGGCGCGGTTTTTATCAGTAGGCTTTTAAAAAAAGGGAAGATACTCCCAAAGGCCGAAAGGAAACACCGCCGAAGAGCCGGGTGTCGTATCTGCTATCGGTTTCTGGGCCGTTTGGAAAATATCCTTCGGACTGTCACTTATACTTTAAGTGGAGAGCTGTCGTAGACATTACATAATAAAGATTACTGTAACTTGTCGTGAACAGTGTTATGCGCTGTTCACGACATTTTTATATTACAGGAGGGAGTTTAACTATGAATCTGGTTGGAACTTTCTGGGCATTAGTGCCCCCTATCATCGCGATCGTACTCGCGCTGATAACAAAAGAGGTATTCTCCTCACTTTTTATCGGTGTTGCCATCGGCGCACTCTTTGTTACAGGCTTTTCACCTGTTGCAACTGTTGACACTATCGTTAACGACGGTCTTATTGCCGCTATCTCGGGAAATGCAGGAATTTTCCTCTTCCTTATCCTTCTTGGCATAATCGTCGCTCTTGTAAATGCTTCAGGCGGATCTGCCGCATTCGGACGCTGGGCTGAAAAGCATGTTAAAACCAAGGTTGGTGCCGCACTTGCCACATTTATCCTTGGAATCTTCATCTTTATCGATGACTATTTTAACTGCCTTACGGTTGGTTCTGTTATGCGCCCTGTTACAGACAAGCAGAAAATAAGCAGAGCAAAGCTTGCATACATCATCGATGCCACCGCTGCTCCTGTTTGTATGATCGCTCCTATTTCTTCCTGGGCTGCTGCAGTATCAGGTGTTGCTTCAGATCTTGATACCGGCAAAACAGGAATCGGTCTTTTTATAGCAGCGATACCTTACAACTTTTATTCGATCCTTACTTTCGTTTTCATCATTACCATAATCCTTATGAAATTTGATTACGGAAAAATGAAGATCCATGAGATGAATGCCATGATAAACGGCAAGCTCGGCGATCTTGAAGATGACGATAAAACAAATGAAGAAAACAAGGTTAACGAAAAAGGCCGTGTATTCGATCTTCTTATCCCTGTAATAGTTCTTATAGTCCTTTGTACCATCGGTATGGTATATGTAGGCGGCTTCTTCGGAACCGATGCCTGGGGCGGCACAGACTATGCAGGCGACTTCATGGGAGCCTTTGGTAATACCGATTCATACATCGGTCTTCCTTGGGGCGGTCTTTTAACACTTGTATTTACAATCGTTTACCTTGCTTTAAGAAAGGTATTAAGCCTTAAAGAATCACTTAAGTGCATCACAAAAGGATTTACAGCCATGGTTCCTGCCATGACCATACTTACCCTTGCTATTTCGCTTAAAACTATGACCAGCAATCTTGGTGCAGCTGATTATGTATACGGTGTTATGCAGGGCGCAGCATCAGGTCTTTACAATTTCCTTCCTGCAGTTATATTTGTTGTAGCTACAGGCCTTGCATTTGCGTCGGGAACCAGCTGGGGAACATTTGGTATCCTTATTCCTATCGTAACAGCTATCTTCCCTGTAGATTCAACATTATTTATTATCGGTATCTCAGCTTGCTGTGCAGGAGCTGTTTGCGGCGATCACTGCTCACCTATCTCAGATACCACAATTATGGCATCTGCAGGAGCTCATACAAACCATGTTGATCACGTATCTACCCAGCTTCCATACGCAATGACGGTATGTGCTATCTCATTTATAACATATATCATAGCAGGTTTTGTTCAAAACTGGCTTATCTGCTGGGCAATAGGCGGAGCTTTAGTTGTATGTACTCTGTTTGTTCTTAAAAGATTAAGTGCCAAAGAAAAAGTAAACGCATAGGCTAAAAATAACAGATGTACCGTGTTACATGTGTCAAACATAAAACTTTGACATATATATCACGGTACATCTGTTTTTTTGTGTTTATTTTCCGGCAAAAGTACAAAGTGTCTTAATGAGCATATCAACATCTACAGGCTTAGCTATATGTGCATTCATTCCTGCTGCTATGGCTTTTTGCTTATCTTCATCAAATGCATTTGCAGTCATGGCAATTATCGGAAGATTTGCAAAACGGCCATCCTGGGAGCTTCTTATAAGCCTTGTAGCCTTATATCCGTCAAGATGAGGCATCTGGATATCCATAAGAACATAATCATAATAACGCACAGGTGAAAGCTGAACCTTACTTACGGCCACATCACCGTCTTCAGCTTCTTCCACCATAAGGCCGTACTCTTCAAGGATTTCTTTAGTGATCTCGCGGTTAAGCTCGTTATCATCTACTACAAGGACTCTCTTACCCACAAGAACATTAGCATCTATCGGAGCGCCGATATCAGCCGTCTCTCCGTTTACGTCATCCTCACAGATCCGGTACTCAAGTTCTACAAAGACCTTGGTTCCAACACCTCTTTCCGACTCGATATCAATGGTACCACCAAGAATATCTACAAGGCTTTTTGTAATAGCCATACCAAGGCCTGTTCCTTGAACGCCTGACTTTGTAGCACTTTCCTCTCTTGAGAAAGATTCGAAGACATGCTCAAGGAATTCCGGTTTCATACCGATCCCGTTATCTTCTATTACGTATGAAAATCTTGCATTGCCCTCTTTCTTTGGCTCTATCTCGGTTATATCAAGGCTTACCTTTCCGCCGGATCTTGTGTATTTAATGGCATTTGAAAGAATGTTGATAAATATCTGATCAACATGAAGTCTGTCTGCATATACTTTGCCGTGAGTGATCTCTCTGTAGTTGACATCAAAAGTAAGATTGTTGTCTTCAAAAACAGAACCGAGTATGGCAAGTATATGGGTTCCGAAAGAAAATACATCCTCAGGCGACTCATCAATAAGTACTCTTCCGTTTTCAATACGAGACATATCAAGAACTTCATTTATAAGCTTTAATAAATGGTTACTTGATACTTTAACCTTGGAAAGATAGTCCACCACCTTGTTTTTGTCGTCCACATTTTTAATTGCCATGTCCGTAAAACCGATAATGGCATTCATAGGAGTTCTGATGTCGTGGGACATATTAAAGAGGAAATCCGACTTGGATTTACCCGCAACCTCAGAATCATGCAGGGCTTTTTCGAGGATCTTTTGCTGTTTTTCAAGTTCATCTCTCTGCCTTGAGATAAGCTCAAGATTTATCTCTCTGTCAAGCTCTGCCTTCTTTTCGGCCTGAATGTTTCTGATTCCTACTATAAGTCTGGTATTACCCGAATAGTCTTTTATCTTTACAAGCTTATGTCTGTACCAGACAGGTTCGCCGGTAAGCACAAGTCTAAGATCTATAGAGATCTCATCAGACTCTTCAAATGCCTTTTTAAGATTTTCTCTCTGATAAAAAAGCCGTGCCCGTTCTCTGTCAGGCTCAAATATAGAGTTTCTTCCTTCTATGTTGTTTTCAAAGAAGAAATCCTTGCCTTTTATGATTCCGTAGCCGTTATCACTTTCCGAATTCTTCTCGCTGTATAGCTCATAATCTCCGCTTTCAGGGTCTACATAAAAGATAACGTCATATTCTTCCGATAATGCACTGATTATGCCAAAGCTTCGGAGCCTTGATTCTCTTTCTTCTCGTATCTCTTCATCTTTATTTGCAAAGCCTATTATGGCATCGTAACTTCCGTCTTCCTTTTCAGCCCTTGCTATCTTAGTCTCATAATAAAAGCTTACCCCGTCAATAACCTGAACAAACTGTCTTGAAAAAGTACGTTTGTCGTAAAGCACTTTCTTCAGGTTATCTCTTGAAAGAAACTCAAGCATATCATTTCTGTCTTCTTCAGAAATAAAGTCTCTCGCGTACGCGGAAATAGCGTCATCATACCCTTCTACAAGGTTATAATGAAGACCGTATTTTTCTATGAGATATTCGTCATATCTGTAGGGTCTGAACTCATCTGTCTCAAGATTTACGTAAAAGATTGAAGAATAATCGGCAGAAAGAGCGTCAATAACCGCTTTGTTCTGATAATCATCCGTCTCGTTTGCACGGAGTCTTTCTATCTCGCTGTAAATAAATGTTGAAACAGACCTTATTATTGATACGTCTTTTGTATTTTTATTAAGGTTTACAGCCACAAGAATACCCGCAAACCTGCCCTGCTGTCTTAATACACTGGCTACAAAAGATCTGACTCCTCTTTCTTTAAGAAGATCATAAAATTCCTTGTTTTTTGATATCTTTTCAATATCATTCACAACCATCTCGCCGTTTTGATCAAGCTTTATAAGCGCGCCTGAAAGGACCTCATAATAAAGATGCGGACCATCTTTAAAAAGTGACGGAAGTCCTTTCTTTTTCCACTCATGATTAAGTACAAAGCTCTTTTCACGCGGGTTTGCATCAAGAATACAGGCGTAGTCAGCTGTATAATAATCTGCCAGTGTTTCAAGAAGCTTATCTACGATGGATTCTGCAGGAAGATCACCAAAAAGGATCTCTGTCGATCTTTCTAAGATTCTCTGGTTTCTCATCTGATTTTCAAGAAGGATCGACCTGTTTTTAGCATCTATACCATCATACAGATACAGATAAACCGCCGCAACGAAAAAGCCGCTTGAAAGAAATGATTTTTCATAATAAAAGTACTGCAGTATCGTAAACATTACAGGTATAAAATAGAATAAAAGCACATCATCAGAGGGCTTTACACCCTTTTGCTTTCTTTTTGAATATAAAGAAAGTCCAAAACTAATTAGGTAATTAACCAAAAGCATGGAATAAAGCACAAAAACATCGGTGTTTGTACCTCTGACAACACCTAAACTTTCTGTGTATGAAAATACTTCTTCCCCCACCATATTGAAAACAAAAACGATATAAACAAGAAGCGGTAAAGAAAGCATCGCTACAAGGAACTTTGGCCTTTTTACCAGGGCAAAAATATTATTGTAATACAATGAAAAAATAACCCAAATATATGAAGTTACTCCAAGGAAAAAATAAACGGATATGGTTGAAAGATAGATCTGGCGGGGATTATAATTACCAAGTCCCCTGACTACGGCTCCCCAAAGCCCGGATACGGCACAAAATAACATGACAGTATACAAGAGCATTCTGAAATGTTCTTTTCTCTTATCAAATCTGTCTCTTCTCTCGTTAAAAACGAGCATAATAAGAAGCACAGCTACAAATATGAAATTAATTGTAGGAAAGATCACGTCTATCATATGCAGCCTCCGGCGGGTACCTGATACATCTCTTTAATTCTAATAATTTTATCTTATATAGTCAATAAAGTTTTAAAAAAACGGAGCTTTTCTTAATAGCACGCATCCTTGCAAATAGTGCAGGATTTTTGTATAATTACGAGGATATGTAAAAAGTTAATGAAAAGGATGTTTAAGATGATAGCAGCTTATTTTTATATTTTTATAATTTCCATGGTCCCTCTTGTAGAGCTTAGAGGTGCCATACCCATATCACAGTATTTTGGGCTCCCTGTACTTCCCTCTTTTATAGTATGCATGCTGGGAAATATGGTTCCTATCCCCTTTATCTACCTCTTTGCAAGAAAATTTCTGGTATGGGGAGAAAACAAAAAATATATCGGAAAAATATGTTCTTTCTTTCTTCATAAGGGAGAAACAGCAGGAGAAAAGCTGAAAAAGAAAGCCGGCCGCGGTCTTTTTGTTGCTCTGCTTTTGTTTGTAGGCATTCCTGTACCGGGTACAGGTGCATGGACAGGAACCCTTGCAGCAAGTATCCTTGATATGGACTTTAAAAGCACAGTACTTGCTACTCTTTTAGGGGTTCTGCTTGCAGGAATAATTATGATGACACTTAGCTATTTTGGAGTAATGGCATTTAACTAAAATCTTTGGGGGATGTTACTTATGAGAAATTTTAAGATGCTTATAAGGTATGACGGCAGCAGGTATAAGGGGTGGCAAAGGCTTAAAGACAACGACCTTACAGTGCAGGGAAAGCTCCAGGAAGTCCTTAACAGATTTGCAGGGACCTATGTAGAGATAATCGGCTCCGGGCGCACCGATGCAGGTGTACACGCCAAAGGTCAGATAGCTAATTTCCATCTTGATACAGATGCTTCCCCCGAAGATCTTTTAAACTACTTTAACCGATATCTCCCGGATGACATTGCCGTAATTGAGCTTAAAGAGTGTGCTCCGGGTTTTCATGCCCGTTTTAACGCTATAAGCAAGACCTACAGATATACCATTCGAACAAGCAATATTCCAAATGTTTTTAAAAGAAAATACGAGTATACTTATACAGACTATCCTCTTGATGTGGAAAAAATGAAAAAGGCCGCTGCTTATCTTATCGGAACCCACGATTTTATGTCTTTTTGCGGTAATTCCCACATGAAAAAATCCACAGAACGAACCATTTTCTCAATAAACATAAACGAAAAAGAATCCGTTATAAACATAGACTACACCGGAAACGGCTTTTTACAAAACATGGTAAGGATCATGACAGGTACCCTTATTGAAGTTGGCTCAGGTAAAAGAGATCCTGAAAGTATCCCTTCTCTTCTTGAAGGCAAAAAAAGAAGCCTTGCAGGGTTTATGGCTCCCCCGCAAGGCCTGTGTCTTATGAATGTTGATTATTCTGCCAAAGGCTAGCTCTCAGAGCTAGCCTTTAATTGCTCCTATCATTACACCCTTTTCAAAGTATTTCTGAATAAAAGGGTAGAAAATAAAGATCGGAACAGTTGAAATTACTATAGTACAGTATTTTATAAGCTGCTTATAGATAGCCGTATCTCCCGCATAATCAGAGGCATTGACACTGGTTGTGGTAGTGTCTCCCGTTATAAGTACTTCCTTTAAGATAAGCTGAAGCGGGAACTTTCCTCTGTTTCTAAGGTAGATTGCTGCAGAGAACCATGAATTCCACTGAGCAATTACAAGATAAAGCACAACCGTTGCAAGCGTTGCCTTAATAAGCGGAAGCACTATCTTAAACAGCACTGTCATACGCCCTGCCCCGTCAAGCATAGCCGACTCTTCAAGTGAAGAAGGAACGGTTGTCATAGCTGTACGAACAAGGATCAGGTTAAAAGCACTTAGCGTAGACGGAACGATTATGGCAAGTCTTGAATCGTACCACCCCAGGATCTTTGTGATTATAATATAGGATGCGATCATACCGCCGTTAAAAAGCATGGTAAATGAAATAAAAAACATGATAAAGTTTGAAAAAAGCGCATCCTTACGAGAAACCGCATATGCAGTTATAACGGTAAGGAACATTCCCAGTGCTGTGGTTGCGACTACATAAATAAACGTATTCATATATCCCGAAAAAATATCTTTATTCTGGAATACAAGCTTATATCCGTTTATGTTAAAGCCCTTCACATGCCATATTACTCCGCTCTTACCAAGAACCCATGCCGCATCTGAAAATGAGGCACAAAACACATGAAGAACAGGGAGTATACAAGCCGCCATAAGGAGCAGCATAAAAAGTGTATTGATTATCTCAAATACTATTCTTGAGACAGATTTTTTCTCTACCATCATAATGGTCATTCCTCCTGAAAATGTAAATTAGAACAAGCTGGTCTCGCTGTATTTCCTGCTTATGCCGTTTGAGATCATAAGAAGGGCAAAATTGATAACAGAGTTAAACATACTTACAGCTGTAGAATAACCATAGTTAAACTCCAAAAGGCCTTTTCTGTATACATAACTTGAAATAATATCTGCTGTCTCGTATATCTGCGGATTGTATAAAAGAATTGTCTTTTCAGAACCAACTGCCATAAGTGAACCTATCCTTAAGATAAGCATAATTATGATAGTTGAAGAAATACCCGGTATTGTTATATGTCTGCACTGCTGAAGCCTGTTGGCTCCGTCTATTGCCGCGGCCTCGTAAAGTTCCTGATCTACCCCCGCTAAGGCCGCCACGTATATGATGGCACCAAAACCAAGTCCTTGCCACATGCCGGATAAGATGTAAATAGGCCGCCAGTATGAAGGCATGGATAAAAGGTTTTGATTTGACCCTGTAAAGATCTTTACTGCGCTTGTAATAACGCCCTTAGAAGCGCAAAAGTCAACAATTATACCTGCTACTACAACCATAGAAATAAAATACGGCATATAGCTTACGGTCTGGATAGTCCTTTTAAACCTGATATTTTTGATCTCATTTAATAAAAGTGCAAAAATAATGGTCACAGGGAAAGAGATCACAAGGTCAAGAATACTTAGCATCAATGTATTTCTGATGGTCCTTCCAAAATATATAGAAGAAAAGAAATCAGTAAAGTTCTTAAATCCTACAAACTTGCTCCTGAAAAAGCCAAGGTTTGGCTTAAAGTTCTGGAACGCCATAAGAAGGCCTACCATAGGCATATAAGAAAAAACTATAAAAAATACTATGGCAGGAACTGCCATAAGATAAACCACGGCATTTTTTCTAAGATCACGTTTTACCTTGGCTTTGGTGAATTTTTTTTGTGGTGTGGTAACTACCGCACCTGCAACATACTTTTTGCTCAAAACAAAGTACCCCTTTCATTTTCCTTAGGTCTTTCGACATATTAATAGTATCTGTGAAAGGTGGAAAGTAAAAGGGGCATTTTTTGATATAAGTATATTCAATTTTTGATACGCATTCGCATTATGCGCTATGGGCATTTTTATACTGGCCCGGAGTAACCCCCTCATAGCGCTTAAAAGCTCTTATCATGGCCTTAGAGTCAATATAACCGTTACTCTCTGCAGCCTCCTTAACCGTATATCCGTTATCAAGCATCTCCTTGCAGTGATTTATCCTTACTCTGTGGATATAATCAAGCATACCTTCACCTGTATACTTCTTGTAGGTCCTTCCCATATGGGCAAGGCTCATATGGAATTTATCTGCAATGGCAGAAATATTAACGGTATCATCCATATAGTTTTCTTCAAGGTACGCTCTTACCTGCTCAATCCAAGGCGGACAGCTCTCAGTCTTCTTTTCATCAAAATACTCAATGATCTCATTAAAGATGGAGTGTATCTCCCCGCGAAGACGCTTAACACTCATAGACCTTGCAAGTCTTTCCGAGATCCCGATATTATCGATAAATTCGTCATCTGCCTCCATGGAAAGCTCTCTAAACACTTCAAATAGAGTATTAACAATGCCTGCAGCCTGATATTGATTGTATCTTAATAGCTTGATATCCTTCTTCATGTGGGTATCAATTATATCGTCAAGTATCTCGTTGGCATCCTTATAATCCTTTGTAATGAGGGCATTTAATAGCTTCTTTTCGTTATGTACAAGCTTTGGAGTCTGGGTTTCTTCATGCTCTGAAAGGATCTCTCTGTCATACATTACGATATCGCTAACTTCACTTCCCCAGAAGTTCTTATGCATAGCGGCCTCATAAGCTTCTTCATAGGCAGCGGATAGCTCTGACGGATCTTCATGAATGCTGCTGACAGTGGAATAAACGGAAATCCCCAGCATATCTGTATAAAAATCAAGGCATTTTCGTATCTTTGACTCCAGGCTCTGATCCTCTTCTTCTCCCGTAACATTGTAAAACAGGGCTATCATACCATCTATTTCGCATATATTGGTATTCTTGCAACTAAGGATCTCTTCTATCACATTTTCCATGCTGTATACGATGAGCCTGAAATTTTTAACTCTTTCTTCTTCTGTAGAACCGCCTACCAGTGGGCACCTGCTTATATCAAAAGCCCTGAAAAGAACGATCCTGTAATCGCAGCCGTAAAGCTCGGAGTTATAAGTACTTATAACATCATCCACTATATTATCAGCATTTGTCCAGCCTTTTAGTGCGCTGACAAGAAGACCTCTTTTTGCAAAACTCTCGCTGGTTTTCAGGTTTTTCTCAAGTTCTTCGTTCTCATCAAGCATCTTTGTAAGAGCATTTTTAAGGCTGTCGTATGTAGCGCTGTCGGTATCGCTCTTTTTGTTCTTTTCAAGGAGCCTTAGCATATCATCTATAGGATAAAAGCTCTCTTTTGCAAATACTCTTGCAAGGATACCGCCAAGCACGATACAAAGGCCAATCTCAAGAAGGATAATAAGCCTTAGATAGTTAAGATTCTTATAAAAATAGCTCTTTGGCGTATATATGCAATATTTATAATCATTAACCTCAGAGTTTACAAAGCTTGCCACATAGGTTTTTTTATCCATCCTAAACCCGGATACCTGTCTTTCCGACTTTAATTTACCGGTGATAAAGCCTGCAGTATCTGACGGAACAAGGCTGCTTATTATAGTATCGCCTTTACAGACTATAAAACCTCCGTCTTTGGAAAGGTCCACATTGCTTCCTACCTGCGCAAAATTTTCTACAGGAACACTCATTACGATGGTTGCAACAACCTGTTTATACATTACATCATAAACATTTCTGTAAAAACAGACATAACGCTGTCCCGAAGTATTATCTGCTATAAAATCGCCCTTAGGCGTGGTAAGATCAATTTTCCCCTTAAAGGCTGCCTCATCTATGCCTATTGTGCTGTAAAACTGGGCATGTAATCCCGGCGCGTATCTTCGCTGGTTAGTAACGATAGAATCAGAACCGTAAAAAAGCACTGCAGCCCTGTTAAGATAAGGGACTGTATTTGTGATATTTGACAGATTGCTCACCAGTTTTTGAACAAGGAAAAGATCCTTTACTTCCCACGTGCTTTTAACTTTAAGCGAATCAAGATTGTTATTTGAGATAAGGCCGTAAGCCTGGGCATCAACGACACTGATCATCTGGTCACAGCTTTGTCTTGTCTGCGACAGGATATTGTTATGAATATCCGTTATCTGATCTCTCATCAGCTTATGGGCATAAGTATAGCCTATTAAGTTTACCGCAAGCGGCAGGATCAATACTATGATGTAAGACCATAGATAAGTAGAATAAGTGATCTTTAATTTTTTCCCTTTCACCAAAACCATACCTTCCTCTTCTTCCCCAAAACGCATTTTGAGTATAACACCCATTTTTGCCCCTTTCAATGTATATAAATTAATATATAAAAATGAGAACAACCACAAAAATAGAGAATGCCCCATATCAATTATGGGGGCTAACGGCAAATAATGAACATTTTCAAAAACACCGGAGTCTGTTAACATGGTTTTGTCCTTAAAGGATAATACTTTTCATTAGGAGGATGTATGAAAAAAATAACAAAAGCCGTAAGTATCATTCTTATACTTACAATGATCGCGTCTTCATTTGCAGGATGCGGAAAAAAAGATGCAGCTAAGCCTGCTGAGGGAAACGGAGCTTCTGAAGGAAGCGTTAATGCAGAGGCACCTGCTAAAGAGCCTACAGAGATTACTCTTCCCCTTACAGATTCAGGCGAGACCATTACGATCTTTATGAATCTTGACGGAAACCTTGCTTCAACAGGTCTTTCCTATGCTGACACAGACGTATTTAAAGAACTTGAAAAAAGAACCGGCGTACATGTAGACTTCCAGATCCCGGCATCAGGCGAGGCTACTACAGCTTTTAATATGATGATTGCTTCCGGCGAGCTTACGGATATCATCATTCACGGCACCGAGTATCCTGATGGTCTTGACGCAGCCGTAGATGACGGATATTATCTTGACCTTACTCCATATCTTGACAACGAGCTTTCTTCTTATAATAAGCTTCGTACAAAGAATGATTTCTTTGCTAAGAGTTCTATGACAGATAGCGGTCGTGTTATCGGTGTATACCAGATCTACCGCGAGCCACAGGGTCCATGGTGCGGTCTTCAGGTAAGAAAAGACTGGCTTGATGACCTTGGTCTTGACACTCCTGTTACTTTTGATGACTGGGAAGTAATGCTTACAAAGTTCAAAGAGGAAAAAGGTGCTTACGCTCCTATGTCTCTTGGTTCACTCGGATACAACATCATGACACACTCCATGAGTGCAGGTTACGGAGCAATCTGTGACTTTATGGCAATTGATAACAAGGTTTGCTACGGTCCTATCCAGGATGGCTGGAGAAAATACCTTGCAAAGATGCATGACTGGTATGCAAAGGGACTTATCGATCCTGACTTTATGACTACTTCAGTATTCATGCCTGATATGGCTATGGTAACAACAGGTCAGACAGGTGCCTGGGATTCAATGTACACAATGCCACAGCTTTATGAGATGACTAATGAAGATAAGAACTGCTACATCGTTCCTGTTCCTTCTCCTGTAGAAAACAAGGGTGATGAGGTTCACATCAGACTTAAAGACTCTATTCTTGGATGCTACGCTACTATCTCAGCTAATGCCAAGAATCCTGAGCTTTGCATGAAGTGGCTTAACTACATATGCTCACCTGAAGGTTCTCTCCTTTGCAACTACGGTATTGAAGGCCGCGGTCTTAAATATGATGAGAACGGTAACCCAACCTACGGTGAGATGATCACTGCTAACCCTGACGGATACTCAGTATCTCAGGCACAGTGTGTATACGCACAGGCTCCTTCATCAATGCCTTGCGACTACGACTGGAAGAGAGAACTTTCAGTAGTTCCTGAAAAGGACCTTGTTTCATACGATGTATGGGGCGCTGTAAAGGATGACTACATTCTTCCTGCAGGTCTTACACAGACAAGTGATGAGAGCAAAGAGCTCGCTTCTATCACTTCAGATATCACAACTTACGTAAATGAGTCCACAACTCAGTTTATCACAGGCGTTCTTGATATCAACACCCAGTGGGATGAGTATGTAAATAAGATCAAAGGCCTTAATATTGACAGAGCTGTGGAGATCAAACAGGCAGCACTTGACAGATTTAACGCAAGATAATCTTCACCTT
>JAEEOQ010000138.1 GCA_016284355.1 Lachnospiraceae bacterium | reverse complement strand
TAGAATTTACGAGTGTGAGGGAGGAAGAAAGTGCGCCATAGAGTTTAAGTCGTTTTCAAAGACCGCAGGCTTTACAGGTCTTAGACTTGGCTATACGGTTATCCCGAAAGACCTTGTATTTGACGGAGTAAGCCTCCATTCCCTTTGGGCAAGACGCCACGGAACAAAGTATAACGGAGCGCCTTATATCGTTCAAAGAGCCGGCGAAGCCGTATACAGCGCCGAAGGCCTTGCGCAGGTAAAAGAGCAGATCGCCTACTATATGGAAAATGCAAGGCTTATACTTGAAGGTCTTAAGGGTATGGGCTATACCGTATCAGGCGGCGTAAATGCGCCGTATATCTGGCTTAAGACACCTGATGATATGACAAGCTGGGAGTTTTTTGACCTGCTTCTTAATAAGGCAAATGTGGTGGGAACGCCGGGTTCCGGATTCGGCCCTTCAGGCGAGCATTATTTCAGGCTTACCGCATTTGGAAAAAGGGAAGATACTCTCAAGGCTCTTGAGAGATTTAAAAATATGTAATAAAAAAACAAAGGAGTATGATCATGGCAAAGTATATTTTTGTTACGGGAGGAGTAGTTTCAGGCCTTGGTAAAGGAATTACCGCAGCATCCCTCGGAAGACTTCTTAAGACAAGAGGACTTAAAGTCGCTGCACAAAAACTGGATCCTTATATCAATGTGGATCCGGGTACCATGAGCCCGTATCAGCACGGTGAAGTATATGTTACGGAGGACGGAGCTGAGACAGACCTTGACCTTGGACATTACGAAAGATTTATCGATGAGGACCTTAACAAGTTCTCCAATCTTACTTCCGGAAAAGTATACTGGAACGTGCTCAACAAAGAAAGAAGAGGAGAATACCTGGGCTCTACGGTACAGGTAATCCCTCATATCACAAACGAGATAAAAGAATTTGTATACAGAGTGGGCCATGAAACAGACGCAGACGTTGTGATCACAGAGATCGGCGGAACCATCGGAGATATCGAATCACAGCCTTTCCTTGAGGCGGTAAGACAGATTTCACTTGAAGTAGGCAAGGAAAACAGCCTGTTCATCCATGTTACCCTTGTTCCTTTCCTTCGCGGATCTGATGAACATAAATCAAAGCCTACCCAGCACTCCGTAAAAGAGCTGCAGGGAATGGGCATAAATCCCGATATCATCGTGCTTCGCTGTGATGAGCCTTTGGAGGAAAGCATTTTCAAGAAGATATCAATGTTCTGTAACGTAAAGGAAGACTGCGTTATAGAAAACAGGACACTTGGCAGCCTTTACGAGTGCCCGCTTATGCTTGAAGAAGCGAATTTTTCCGGCGTAGTGTGCAGAGAGCTTGGAATAAATGCACCTGAGCCAGACCTTACAGAGTGGAAAAATATGGTGGCAAACATCAACAGCAGAAATACCAATGTAAGGATCGGCCTTGTTGGAAAATATGTACAGCTCCACGACGCATACCTTTCTGTTGCAGAAGCTCTTGCGCATGCGGGATTCCATCTTAATGCCCATGTGGATATAGAGTGGATAGACTCCGAAGAACTTAATGAAAACAACTACTGCGAGCGCCTTGGCGGAGTGTCGGGTATTATAGTGCCGGGCGGCTTTGGCGACAGAGGTATAGAAGGTATGATACTTGCCGCAAAGTACGCAAGAGAAGAAAAGATTCCTTATTTTGGCATCTGCCTTGGCATGCAGATAGCTGTCATTGAATTCGCAAGACATGTGGCAGGTATTGCAGATGCCTGCTCAGGAGAGTTCCACAACGCCTCGGAGCACAAGGTTATCGATTTTATGCCGGGACAGTCGGATGAGGTAGATAAGGGCGGCACTTTAAGGCTCGGAAGTTACCCTTGCCACATTGTGCCGGGTACTCTTATGGAAAAATGCTACGGAATGCCTGATATAAACGAAAGACACCGTCACAGATACGAGTTTAATAACGATTACAGGGAAGTCCTTACAAATGCGGGGCTTACCATCTCAGGTCTCAGTCCTGATGAAAGACTCGTGGAAACGGTTGAGATTAAAGATCACCCGTTCTTTATAGGTGTTCAGTATCATCCGGAGTTTAAATCAAGACCGAACAGACCACACCCGATCTTCCACGAATTTGTAAAAAGTGCCCTTAAAAGGCAGGAAAAATAGCGGATATATAAGGAGCGTCAAACCTAAAAGTTTGGCGCTTCTTTTTCTTTACCTGATCTTTCAATTATGCTATATTTATATATGGATGATTATGTTTTCAAATAGGGGGCATTATGAGCAAGCAGACCAAACCGGACAGAAGCATATCGGGTTCACTTAAGCTGTATTTTTCATGGCCGTTTTTCCTTTCGGCTTTTCTTATAGTTATGAATCTGGGAGTGTACATGTTAAACATGCAAAGCGGTATTTTTGTATCCGTATTTGTGGTGTTTTATATCGTGCTGTCCGTCGTTATCTTTTTATTCAGAAATGCAGCCGTACAGAGGCAGCTCGTTAAATATGCGGTGGGCTTTAATAAAAGCCAGAAAAGAATGCTTAAAGAGCTTAACCTTCCTTATGCCATGCTTGACTATGAGGGCAAGCTTATCTGGAGTAACGACGCTTTTCTTGACATCATTCACGATGAAAAGCTTGCAAAGCGTTCCATCACCAACGTATTTCCTGCAGTAACCGCAGACAGATTCCCGTCTGCTGAGGCTGATGAGATAATCCATACAGAATACGAAGACCGTAACTACCGTATAGTACTTCGCCGCGCTATGGACGAAGACGAGATGGAAAAACAGGGCAGTACCGGCAGCAGTTCTCTCATTGGCATGTATTTATACGATGAGACCGAGATCACCACATTGTACCGCGAAAACCAGGAGCAGCAGATGATCCTCGGACTTCTTTATATCGACAATTACGAAGAAGCCTTAGATACCATAGATGAAGTCAGAAGAGCACTTCTTGCAGCTCTTATCGACCGTAAGATCAACAAATATATGCAGACCATCGATGCCATTATCCGTAAGCTTGAAAAGGATAAATACATCGTTATATTCAAATCCAAATACCTTCCTCAGCTTCAGATGAACCGTTTCCAGGTTCTTGAAGAGGTTCGTTCCGTTAACATCGGAAATGAGATGGCGGTCACTATTTCTCTTGGCCTTGGTATTTCAAGCGAGTCTTACCAGCAGTCTTATGACTACGCAAGAGCAGCCATCGACCTTGCATTAGGGCGAGGCGGAGACCAGGTTGTAATCAAGGAAGGCGAGCGTGTTCAGTACTACGGCGGCAAGAGCCAGCAGGTAGAAAAGAACACCAGAGTTAAAGCAAGAGTCAAGGCGCATGCCCTTAGAGAGCTTCTTGAAGCAAGAGAACAGGTTCTTATTATGGGCCACTCTATAGCAGATGTAGACTCAGTGGGCGCTGCTATCGGTATCTACCGTATAGCTAAGACTCTTGGCAATAAGGCAAGTATCGTAATTGGCGAGATCACCTCATCAGTTGCCCCAATAGTAGCAAGGTTTAAAGATTCTTCCGAGTACGAAGAGGATATGTTCCTTAACGGTGAGGAGGCTTTGCGCCGTGTTGATGCAGATACCGTACTTATCGTAGTAGATGTTAATAAGCCTGATTATACTGAGTGCGAAGAACTGCTTCACCGCGTAAATACCTGTGTAATCCTTGACCACCACAGACAGAGCGGCGACGTTCTTCCAAATGCGGTGCTTTCCTATATCGAGCCTTATGCTTCTTCTGCCTGCGAGCTTGTGGCAGAAATATTGCAGTATATAGGACAGGGTGTAAAGCTTCGCCCTGCTGAGGCTGATGCCATGTACTCAGGTATTATGGTAGATACAAACAATTTCCTTGTAAAGACCGGTGTGCGTACCTTTGAGGCAGCCGCATATCTTAGAAGAAACGGTGCTGACGTTACAAAGATCAGAAAAGCATTCCGTTCAAATATGGAAGATTTCGTAGTGAAGGCAAGGGCCATAAGTACAGCAGAAGTATTTCTTGATCACTACGCTATGGCAGTCTGCGACGCAGAAGGCATGCCAAGTCCGACTATCCTTGGCGCCCAGGTTGCAAACGATTTAATGGACATATCGGGAGTAAAGGCTTCATTTGCATTTACTCCGTATAAAGGCAAGGT
>JAEEOQ010000137.1 GCA_016284355.1 Lachnospiraceae bacterium | reverse complement strand
GGCTAATAACCGGCTCTAGGATCAAAGTCAAACTGTACGGAAACATTCCGCAGCTCTCTTTCATCCCTCGCAAAGGCTTCAAGTCTGTTTTTAACCTCAATAAGCCTTTCCATATCTTCGCTTCTTATATAGATGACTCTTCTGTAAATGTCGTTGATCTTAGCAACTGCAGCCCAGACGGCCTTTCCGCACCTTACACCTTCCGTATCTTTAACAGCCTCGTACAGCTTGTTTGAGCCATTTTCTGTCTCGTCTTCTTTTTTACCGAGAGCCACAACAGCAAGAAGATGTACATAAGGCGGATAGCCAGATAGCCTTCTAAAAAGCATCTCCCTGTCATAAAACTTAAAATAATCACTTTTTGCTGCCGCTTCAACGCAGTAATGTTCAGGGTGATAAGTCTGAACCACCACATCACCCTTATATCTGCCTCTTCCGGCTCTTCCGGAAGCCTGCACAAGAAGCTGAAAAGTCTTTTCCGATGCCAGATAATCATTTGCAAAAAGAGAAAGATCTGCAGCAAGTATCCCCACCAAGGAAACCTTTTCAAAATCATGACCTTTTACTATCATCTGCGTTCCTATAAGGATATCCGCTTCTCCGTTTGCAAATGCGGAAAGAATCTTTTCGTGTCCGTCTTTACCGGCAGTTGTATCTGCATCCATCCTAAGAGTTCTTGCAGAAGGAAACTCCTTTTTAACAAACTCTTCTACCTTTTCCGTACCAAGGCCAAAAGCAGCAATATAAGGAGACCCGCACTCAGGACACTTTTCAGGCATTTTCTCTGTATAACCGCAATAATGGCACATTAATGTGCCGTTTTTATGATAATTTAAAGAGACATCGCAGTGCGGGCATTTCATAACATGTCCGCAGCTTCTACAGGAAACAAAGCCGGCATAGCCGCGCCTGTTAAGAAACAGCATTATCTGCTCGCCCTTTGCAAGTCTGTCTTCCATAAGTTCTTTCAGCTTTCTTGAAAAGATAGACCTGTTCTTAGCTTTTATCTCTTCTTTAAGGTCGGCTACATAAATATCAGGCATTTCGCCCTTTCCCGCTCTCTCATTAAGAAAATATCTTTTAACAAGACCATCTTCAGCCATCTTTGTGGTTTCAAGAGACGGGGTCGCTGAGCCAAGTATCACAGCGGCTCCTTCCATCTGTCCGCGCTTTATTGCCACATTACGGGTGTGGTACTTTGGAGTCTTTTCCGACTTGTAACTTCCTTCGTGTTCCTCATCCATGATTATAAGACCAAGATTTGCAAAAGGTGTAAAAAGCGCCGACCTTGGTCCGATGATTATATCAATATCTCCTTCTTTTGACCGCAGATACTGATCATATCTTTCTCCCGCAGACATTCTTGAGTTTAAGATAGAGACTCTGTTTCCAAATCTCCCCTTAAATCTTTTTACCATCTGGAATGTAAGCGCTATTTCAGGAATCAGGAAAATAACCTGCTTGCCCTGTTTTATGACTTCTTCGATAATGGACATATAAACTTCGGTCTTACCACTTCCTGTAACACCGTGGATAAGATAAACTCCTCTTTGTCCCCTGTTATAATCATCTAAAAAGTCATTAACAACCTGTTCCTGTTGCTTATTTAAAACAATATCACGCGTTTTTTCCGCATTTCCTTTTACGGGATCTCTGTAAACTTCTTTACTGACAATGTCTATGACTCCGTCACGGACCATAGCATTTAAAGTAGCAGGGCTTATATGAAGTTTTCCTGTAACAGCCTCTTTATCAAGAGAATCTGAGCTAAGAAGCTCGGCTGCAAGTCTTGCCTTTGCAGTACTTTTCTTGCGATTGCATTCTCTTATGTAATCAGAAAGCTCGTCAGAAGAAACCTTTCTTACCACTTCCGTACTTATCTTTCTTTTAACTTCCTTTGTAACAGGAAGCACAGCTCTTAGAGCCTCGTTCATGGTTCCGCCACAGGTTTCTTTTATGTATGCCGCAAGAGCGATAAGCTTTGATTCTATAACAATAGAGCCACTGGCAATGCTGTCAATGGCTTTAATCTTGCTTTCATCAAAATCGCAGGAATCGGTGATACCGGTAACAATGCCCTTTGTTGGCTTGTTACCCATGCCAAAAGGCACTATCACCTCAAGTCCCGGAAAAACCTCCATCCCCTCGGGGATGCGATATTGAAATACTTTATCAAGTTTGTCATAAGAAATGTCTACATAAACATTAGCAAACTTCGTCATAACCACCCTGAACATTATTATCTGTGTAATAGATCTTTGCCTTTAACGCAAAATAAAGCTCTGTCATAGTAGCAAAGATATATGGATTAAGAAGTATACTTCCGGCCTGTGCTACAAGTGCACCTATGATAAGTCCTATAAAAGGAATGATAAATATAGGGATCATCGTTGCAATATAGATAAGGAGCATCCATCCTAAGAACGAAAGCCCAAGAACGAAAATATCAAACTTCTCTCCGTCAGTCATCCTCTTTGTCATAGCAAAAGCATCTTTGGAAGACATAAGAGGGTCTTCAGCAAGAAGATACGGTATCATGGAGTACTCATAAGACTTAACGATACCCGGGATTATAAGAAGGAGTGACCATGCAAATATCTTAAGATTATATATAAACATAACCTTTACGATATTAAGATAGTACTCTCCTTTAAATGCAAAAAATACATCGCCGATACGCGGCTGATTGCCGGAGCCGGCATTTATAAAGAACTTTCTTGCTCCCACAAGTATAGGATTGGCAACAAATACGCTAATGGCGATACCTATAGCAAGAGCAAAAAGCACTACGATCGCTACAACTAAAACAATAAGAGGTGTAAAATTATATGAATACTCATATCCGGGAACTTCGTAATCTTTAAGGAACTGTCTCATTCCTCCAAAAGGATCTGAAGTTATCTCGCGGCTTACATCTGCCCCTTCAGAATGCTCTAAAACCTGGTTTGCATTCATACTGTTATTGACTGAAGCAGAAGGTACTCCGCCACCACCGCCAAGGAATGAAACCACAAGGCATACCGCTACGGCAAGCCAGTAGTAATTTCTTAATTTTCTTTTAGCATTTTCTTTAAGCTGCACTCTGGTCCACATTATTTAACTCCTCCAAATCTGTTAAGCGGCCAAATTCTGAGACAGGCCTTTCCCATAATGGAATCTTCCTTAACCTTTCCCACTGCCTCAAAGCGGCTGTCTTCACTGTTATTTCTGTTATCGCCGAGAACAAAGAATTCTCCGTCACCTAAGGTAATAGGATCTTTTGCAAGGCCCGGATCTTTGATCTTTTCTCTGCCAAAGTTTTCTTCGATCTTGGTTCCGTTGATATAAATGTCGGAATCGATGATCTGAACCGTTTCTCCCGGAAGGCCTATAACCCTTTTAACGTAATATAGGTCTTTCTCATCTTCAAAAGGAGAAAAAACAATAATATCGAATCTTTCCGGATCATGCTTGTAATATGAAACTTTTTCTATAACAAGATGCTCTCCGTCCTGAAGTGTGTTAAGCATCGAAGAACCGTCTACAGCAACCTGCTGACCAAGAAATCTGTGTATAAGAAAGGCAAGGCCCACAACACAGATAACAAATACCACAGTTTCCCCTATTTCACGCAAAAAGCTTTTCTCTTTCTGTTCTTCTTCCATTAACAAAAAACCTCCCTACTATAAGAATAAGGGGATTTGAAACATCCCCTTTAAGCTTTTAGTCTTCATCGTCTCCGATTATCTTAACTTTTCCGGAGTAAAGTTCATCTACAGCGATGGATAACGGCTTTTCGCCTTTTTTCTTGCTGACATCAACAAGAGCTTCATCTCCGTCAATAAGCTGTCTTGCTCTTTTTGCTGTAGCAAGCACGATTGAATAACGGCTGTTTACGACTTTTTCCTCTCCCGGTTCAACTTCACTGTTAACAACAGTCATAAGATCTGTATATGATGGATGTAACATATATATCAGACTCCTTTCTAAGTAGTAATGATAAACTATTGGCTAATTAATGTCAAAGCAGTTTTTCTTAAGATTTCCTTAAGATTGCTTTAAATTATCTTTATCTTCTCCTTCGGCCCTGGCAGCTATTGTATCGGGAAGCAGCGCCGAAAGGATAATGTTGCCCGAATCCATAACTATGACGGCTCTTGTTTTACGGCCGCATGTGGCATCTATTGCAGTTCCCGCATCTTTTGCCGTCTGCATAAGACGCTTTACAGGGGCTGCTTCAGGGCTTACTATACTAACGATTTTTTCAGCATTGGCTACGTTTCCGAAGCCTATATTGATAAGTTTTTTCATATTATTCGATGTTCTGGATCTGCTCTCTTACTTTTTCTATGTCGGTTTTAAGCTCGATAGCCTTGTTTGTAAGAGCAAGATCGTTTGCTTTGCTCATAATGGTGTTTGCCTCGCGGTTCATCTCCTGAGCGATAAAGTCAAGCTTACGGCCGATTCCTTCATCTTCGTTAAGCACATTCTTCATATTGATGATGTGGCTACGAAGCCTTACCGTCTCTTCATCAACACAGATCTTGTCAGCAAAAAGAGTGATCTCTGTGGCAAGGATAGACTGGTCTATCTGAGTATTACCAAGAAGCTCGGCAACCTTTGCGGTGATCTTTTCTCTGTATTCGTTAACCACCTGAGGTGATCTTTCTTCTACAAAGTCTACATAGGTAAGCATGTTATCAAGCTTTGCCACAAGGTCTGCTTTAAGGCGCTCACCCTCTGTAATACGGGACTCAACAAATCTCTTTGCAGCCTCAGAAACAACTTCTTCGATCTCAGCCCAGAGCTCTTTCTCATCAATACCCTGCTCCTCAAGATTGAATACTTCAGGGAATCTGGCAAGGTCTGTGACTCTGACATTGTTTTCTATGCCAAAATCCTCGCTCATGCTCTTGATATACTTAAGATATTCAGCTGCGATGCTTTTGTTGTATCTGACGCAAACCTGCTCCTCGTTGTAATCTTCGTATGTGATAAAAACATCAACCTTACCGCGCTGGATATAGGTCTTTAAAAGATTACGGATACTAACCTCAAAAAAATTAAGCTTCTTAGGTAGCTTAAGGCCAAGTTCGAGATACCTGTGGTTTACCGATTTGATCTCTACGGTAAGCTTATAGGTCTCGGTAGTCTTTTCATACCTTCCGAAGCCGGTCATGCTTTTGATCATATAATATCTCCACTTTCGTATTTAAGTGATCGCAACTGCACTTATAAATTCGCCTTGCAATCCAAAATAATTATAAGCGAGCCTTGAAAGATAGTCAAGTTTAAAGTATACTCTTTTGTATGATAAACAGCATAAATTTAAGAAGGATAAATAATTATGGCTTTTGATGGAATAACCGTTGCCGCCCTTACAGCAGAATTAAAGGCTGCTCTTTCCGGTGGCAGGATAAATAAAATAGCACAGCCCGATAAGGACTCTCTCCTTATCACAGTTAAAAAAGATGCAAATACCGAGCGTCTTTTTGTTTCCGCAAGCGCTTCTTTGCCCCTTGCCTATCTTACCGAAAAAAACAGAGTAAGCCCTGCTGTTGCCCCGAATTTTTGTATGCTCCTTAGAAAACACATCGGAACTGCAAGAATACTTGATGTTACGCAGCCCGACTTTGAGCGTATCATACGTATCGAGCTTGAACATCTTGACGAACTTGGGGATGTGGCAAGAAAATCTCTTGTAATAGAGCTTATGGGTAAACACAGCAATATCATATTCTTAAACGAAGAGGGAAAGATCCTTGACTCTATAAAGCATGTTTCCGCCTTTATGAGTTCGGTCCGAGAAGTTCTTCCGGGAAGAGATTATTTTATACCGGCCCAGGAAGGAAAAATAAACCCGCTTGATCTTACGGAAAAATACTTTAATGAAGAGATAATGACTAAAAATGCCACTGCAAGCGGCGCGCTTTTGGCATCCCTTACAGGTTTTTCAAAAACCTTTTCATTTCACGTATGCGCTATGGCAAGCCTTGATCCCGATGCCCACGTTTCTGCTTTAACAGAGGGTGAAAAGCTCCATCTTTTTAAGAATCTTGAAAGAGAACTTGATAAGATAAAAGAAGGTGCTTTTGCTCCTGCCATATATTACGTAGACGGCGCTCCCGCAGAATTTGCTCCCCTCCCATTAAAAACCTTTGAAAATGCAGAGAAAACCGTTTTTTCTTCTGTTTCTGCCATGCTTGAGGAGTATTACGGAGCTAAAGACGAGATCACACGTATCAGGGCAAAGACCGCCGATCTTAGAAAAGTAATAACAAATCTTATAGAAAGAAATGTAAAAAAATACGACCTTTTTGAAAAGCAGCTTAAAGATACCGAAAAGAAGGACAAATATAAGGTATACGGCGAGCTTATAAATACTTACGGCTACAGTGCTGCCCCGGGTTCAAAGGAGCTAGCCTGCACAAACTATTACGACGGAAGTGAAATAACCATTCCACTTGACCCTGACATACCCGTTATGGATAATGCCAAAAAATACTTTGACAGATACAACAAGCTCAAGCGCACCTTTGATGCCGTAAGCGTTCAGATAATCCAGACAAAAGAAGAACTTACCCACCTAAACAGCATACTTCTCTCTCTTGACAATGCGGTAACAGAAAACGACCTTGCGCAGATCAAAAAAGAGCTTTCTGATTTTGGCTATGTAAAGAAAAAAACAGGCTTTGACCGCAAGGCAGCAAGTGCCGAAAAGCGCCTTACTTCAGGTGCGAAGCCTTTCCACTATGTAAACAAAGACGGTTATGACATCTATGTCGGTAAAAACAATTACCAAAACGATGAACTTACCTTCAAATTTGCAAACGGCGACGACTGGTGGTTTCACGCAAAAGGAATGGCAGGTTCTCACGTCATACTTAAGAAAAAAGGCGAAGAGATCCCGGACTCCGCATTTGAAGATGCAGCCCGCCTTGCAGCCTACTATTCAAGCGCCAAAGGTCAGGGCAAGGTTGAGGTAGATTATGTTATCAAAAAAGAAGTCAAAAAACCTGCTTCCGCAGTTCCGGGCTTTGTTGTTTACTACACCAATTATTCAATGATGATAGATACCGATATCTCAGGGCTTACACTTATTAATTAGAAAAGGAAGGAAATATGTTAAGATCCGATTTTCATATCCACACCTCATTTTCCACTGACAGCAATGCTCCCATGGAAGATGTTATAAAAAGATCAATAGCTTTAGGGCTTACAGATATTGCCATAACAGATCACATGGACTACGATTTTCCGGAGGATGTGGCAAAAGATGCAGGCGGCAACTTTATGTTTGATGTAAAGGAACATCTTAATGTCTTTACAAAACTAAAGGAGAAGTTTCACCGCGATATCAACCTTTTCTATGGCATAGAAATGGGCTTTATGGATAATGCGGATGATTTTTATAATAACCTGCTTAAAACCTATCCTTTTGATTTTAATATAGGTTCTTTGCACATAGTTGACGATATGGATCCTTACTTTCAAAAGTACTGGGATAATATGGGTTCTGCCGCTGCAGGGATAGAAAGATACCTGTCACAGATGCTCTCTTCCATAAAACGCTTTAAAAACTATGATTCCTTAGGTCATGCCGATTATATCTTCAGAGTTGCTCCCGGCAAAAAAGAATATGAATATAGCGAATATGCCGATTATTTTGACGAAATACTTAAAATTCTTATAACCGACGGAAAAGCTCTTGAAGTAAACACCGCAGGCTACAAATACGGGCTTGGAGTTCCAAATCCACGCCCATGCGTCCTTAAAAGATATAAAGAGCTTGGAGGCGAGCTTATAACCGTCGGTTCAGACGCCCACGCCCCGGAGCAGCTTGCCTATGACTATAAGAAATGCGAAGCACTCTTAAAGGAGCTTGGCTATAAATACGTATTTATCTATAAAGATCATAAACCCGAAGGATATACCATATAAGCAAAGATGCCCCTAAGGCCGAAATAGACAAGCAATTTCGTCCAAAGGGGCATCTTTTATTTATGATACGGTTCATTTGTACTTATCTTAAAAGCACGGTATAGCTGCTCTAAAAATACCATCCTCATAAGCTGATGAGGGAAGGTCATCTTTGAAAAAGAAAGGAAGGCATTTGCCCTTGAAAGCACGCTCTTTGAAAGACCCAAAGAGCCGCCGATAACAAACACAAGTCTGCTCTTTCCGCTTACAGAAAGATTTTCTATCTCTTTTGAAAACTCTTCGGATGAAAGCATCTTGCCGTTTATGGCAAGGGCGATAACATAAGCATCGTCTTTTATGTACTTTAAAAGTCTTTCTCCTTCTTTGTCTTTGATCTGCTCGCAAAGGACATCCGATGCACCGTCAGGTGTTTTCTCATCTGCCACTTCTATTATCTCAAGACTGCAATACCTCGAAAGCCTTTTGGCGTACTCCGCTATACCTTCATTTAAATATTTTTCTTTGATCTTACCCACGGTAAGCAAACTTATACCTATCATTAAAGATACACCACCGCACCTGTCTCGTCTCTAGTGTAATCCATGCTTCCTATTATCTGACCGCCGGAATAATAGAGTCTTGGAACACGCTTTGAAAGATTGCAGACTATCTCGTAGTTGATAGTTCCGCACATAGCTGCTATTTCTTCGACTGTGATCGAAACTCCGCTGTTGGCACCTATAAGCGTAACAGCTTCTCCCACCTTAACATCTTCTATATCAGTAACATCAACCATCATCTGGTCCATGCAGACACGCCCAAGTACAGGAGCTTTTTTGCCCTTTATAAGAACATAGCCCTTTCCTGAAAGTGCTCTTGGATAACCGTCTGCATATCCTACAGGAATTGTAGCAACTACGGTATCTTTTTTAGTAACAAAAGTCCCGCCGTAGCTGATCTCACGGCCTGCAGGAAGAGTCTTTACATAAACCACATTACTTCTTACCGCAAGGGCAGGCCTTATGGAAAGAAGGCTTTTATCCACTTCATCACTCGGATACATGCCATAAGTGATGATACCGCTTCTTACCATGTTAAAATGGGCCTGCGGAAGTTCCATGATACCCGCACTGTTACTGCAGTGAATATAGGTTGGGGAAATGCCGCGCTCTTTAAGCATCTTCACAAATGCATCAAATTTTCCATATTGCTGCTTAGCACTTGTAAGGTCCTTTTCATCCGCTCTTGCAAAATGAGTAAACACGCCTTCGATCTCTATATTTGAAAGCTGAGATATTCTCTTTACCATATCCGCATTTTCACTTGTGGGCTCCATACCGATACGGCTCATCCCGGTGTCAACCTTGATATGTACTTTAGCCTTTTTACCGGCTCTTTTAGCCTCTTCGTTAAGCTCTAAGGCCATATCATAAGTAAATACGGTCTGCGAGATATCGTATTCTACTATATCTTCGTAAAATTCAGGAGGAGTATATCCAAGAATGAGGATCATCTTGTTAACTCCCGCATTACGAAGGTTGGCGGCTTCACTGACCGTAGCCACGCCAAATGCGTCGACACGGGCCATAAGCGCATCAGCCACGGGGATTGCCCCGTGGCCGTAACCGTCTGCTTTTATTATTGCCATAACTGAGGTACCGGGATTTATAAGCCTTTTTACCTCGTCTATATTATGACGTATGGCATCAAGGTCTACTTCCGCGATCAGCCTGCTGTATTTTCTTTTTTTAGACATCTTTATCTTCTTCCATTTCTCTTATATTGTAAGACAATCTCATAAGTGAATCTGAAAGATGCACAGTCTCCACCTTAACATTTGACGGAAGGCGAAGATCTATGGGTGCGAAGTTCCAAATACCTTTTATACCCCATTTTACAAGGTTATTTGCCATAGTAACCGCCTGATTTTTTGGAAGTGTAAGCGCGGCTATGGTAATGTTATTGTCCTTGATATAATCTTCAAGATTAGCCACATCGTCTATAAGGATACCCCTGATCGTCTGTCCAAAAAGCGTCGGATTGATATCAAATATCCTTTTGACTTTAAAACCTCTTTTCTCAAAATCTGTATAGCCTGCTATCGCCTGACCGATATTACCCGCACCAACTATAACCATGTCGTACTTACGGTCAAGGCCAAGGATCTTGGCTATCTCATTGTACAGATATTCCACATTATATCCGTACCCCTGCTGGCCGAATCCACCAAAATTATTAAGATCCTGTCTGATCTGCGATGCGGTAACATGCATCTTTTCTGAAAGTTCCTTTGAAGAAATACGCACCACATCGTTGTCAAGAAGGTCTCCGAGGTATCTGTAATACCTTGGAAGTCGGTTGATCACGGCTGATGAAATGTCTTTATCACTCACAGAAAAAGCCCCCTTTTTAGTAACTGTATTTTTTATATCCATAATTAAGATTATATCCCTTTGTTAAAGCATTGTCAATTAAAAGAGGGACCCGCAAAGCACGTCCCTCAAATAAACATTAATAGTAAATCTTACCCTCTTCAAGTATCTCATGCTGCCCGCCATGCACATCTACAATGCAGACGCAACAGTTCTTTTGCCACGGACCGTCCCAAAAATGTTCCTTGCCCCACTCTCTGAAATATGCAATGAGACCACCTTTATTCATGGCGCCATGCCCTGAAATAAGTACATTTGCGTCAGGTTTTTCTAAAGACAAAGGTTCAAGAACACTGCGGATAAAATCAGCCGTCCTGCTCCTGAGCTCTTCTATAGACTCGCCCCCTGAAGGAGGAACGTAATTACCCGGATCTTCAAAAAATGTGGCAACGCATGGGGGCTGAAGTTCCTTTTCAAGGCCCTCTACTTCTCCAAAACACATTTCTCTGAGTCTTTCGTCGATAATAACAGGAGTATCGGAATCGCCAAGCACAAGGCGAGCTGTTTCAAGCGCTCTTTTTAGCGGGCTTGAGTAGCATACGTCAAAGTGGATATCTGCCATGCCCTTACCTGTAAGGACCGCTAGCTCTCTTCCCTCCTCGTTAAGCTCTATATCAGAACTTCCCTGGAGCTTTCCAAGTTTGTTCCACTCAGTGTATCCGTGCCTCATTATGTAAACAAGCATTAAAATATCCTCTCGTAGGTTTCGTCTTCAAGTCTCTGAACAGGTGCAAAACCTGTGGTTTTCTTGTAGTCAAGATTAACTGTAAAATTGCTCATGGCATCAGACGGATCCACCATGGCAAGGTTAAGCGCTTCAAGTTTGCTTCTTTCAATAGATGCGGAAAGAATGGTAATTTCCTCATTATGACCTGTGGCAGGGTTAAGCCTGCTGTCGGTGGCGTGCACTATCACACGCTTTACAGGAAGAAGTGCAAACGAATCAGAAGCCACGCGAAGAACGGTACTGCAAACATAATCTAAAATAAGGTTTGCCCTGGTTAAAGCCGCCATAGGCTTTTCAGAAAGTTTACCCGATGCAAGAAGCGAGTAGGTTTCGGTAGGAACCACTTCTTCGCTCTTTACAAGAAACTCAACCTCAATATACTCTCCGGAGTCTGTTCCGACTTCAAAGCCGCTGCCATACTCAAGAAGATCATCAAAAGGATGGCTTTCTGCAACAACCGTAAGGTAGCTTTCAGGATCGCCGCTAAGGACTTTTCCCGCAAGTTCTTTAAGCTGCGTAGATGAAGCCGGGTCATTTGCAACCTTATTCCAGTCAATGGCAGGGTCGCTGACTTTATGAACACCCTTGATACCTTCAATAAGCGCCTCATATTCTTCCACTATCTGCCTGTTTTCAGCTATTTCAGTTTCTTTTGCAGAAGCTGCCGCCTGCGCAGCCACAGCCTTTTCTTTGGCTTCTTTGGTTTCTTTACCCTTATCTCCAAGTTTTTCCTTTGCAAGTTTTTTAAGATTTATACTCTTGCTGTAGGAAAGGCCTGTGCCCTTAAGGCTTGCGGTACCTGTAAGCCTGCCGCTTGTACCGATATTTGCGTGAAGCCCCTTTCCGCCTAAGGATACCGAAACACCGGATTTGCTAAGATTCAGTTTAACTCCCGGCAAGATCTTGATACTTTTTCTAAAGCGTAATCCCATAATAAACCCTCCGAACTAAGTAAAGAACCGGCAAAACGCTGCCTGTATCGCAACGCTGCCTGTCAAACCTCGTAATCAAAACAGTTTCTTGATGCTGTAAAAGGTCTTACCTTAGAGTCGGCAACCTCAACATGAAGCGGATTTTTTGAATACCCCTTAAGCGCATCAAAATTTTCAAATGTGCTGACAAGCATAAGGTCTGTATTTGAAGAGCTTAAGCCCTCTGTTACAACCCGTATATCAATAAGCCCCGGAATCTTTCCGCTAAGACCCTCAAGGCCTGCCTTTATCTCAGACTTGATCTTATCAACTTCCACTCCCGAGTAGTCGTCTTTAAGTGTCCAAAGAATAACATGTTTTACCATATATAGTCCTCCTAAAAAGTCATACTGTAAGTATATATCAACATCTGCGATTTCACAAGTAAATAAGCGCGAAACCTTAGAGAATATAGTCTGCAAAAATACTGTTGCTTACATCTATTCCTTTATCTGTAAGACGGATATTTCCATCTTTTCTTTCGATAAGCAAAAGATCTTCGTGACGTTTTAATATATCGCCGTAAGTCTTTGTAATAAGCGGGGTTTCTTTTATGCCTTTCATCATCCGAAGTCCCAGAAACATGGTTTCTTCTAACTCATCATCCTTTGTAAGCCGCACGATCTCATATTTTTGTTTATTACTCGAAGCTATGTAATGAGCAAGGTCAGGATCGTTTTTCCACCTCATGCCACCCGCAAAGGAGGAGGCTCCAAGCCCAAGACCCAGGTACTCGCCTCTTTCCCAGTAAAGGCAGTTGTGACGGCACTCATACCCTTCTTTTGCGTAATTTGATATCTCGTAGCGATGATACCCCGCATCTTCAAGTATCTCTTTTGTAAGCGCATACATCTTCCTGTCGGTGTTTTCCGAAGGAAGGCCTTTACCGTCTTTGTATTTATCGTAAAATTTGGTATTCTCTTCGATTATAAGGCTGTAGGCAGAAATGTGGGCAGGATCAAGGCCTATTACTTTGTTAAGAGTCTCTTCATAAGATTTAACGGTCTGCCCCGGAAGCGCCGACATTATATCTATATTGATATTATCAAAGCCTGCCTGCTTTGCCGTATCGTACGAAAATAAAAACTCCTCGTAAGTATGTATCCTTTTAAGTTTAGATAGTTCTTTGTTGTCTGCAGACTGAAGGCCAAAGCTTATCCTGTTAAAACCCGCTTTTTTATACTCTTTAAGCATATAAGGATTAACGGTACCGGGGTTAGCCTCTGTGGTAACTTCCGCATCGCTTGCCACATTAAAACTTTCGTATATGGTCTTTAAGATACGCAAAGTCTCGCCTGTCTGAAGGGTCGTAGGCGTACCGCCGCCAAAAAAGATACTGCTTACTGTCCTGTCTGAATACTTTTTAGCCTTTGCCTTTATCTCTCTTATAAGGCTGCCTGCGTAATCAAGTTTAACGGTTTTCCCACATCCGGCAAAAGAAAGAAAGTCGCAATAAGGACACTTTCTTTCGCAGAACGGAATGTGAACATAAAGGCCGAATCTGTCCATATCACACCTTTTATCATTCGTCATCAAGCTTAAGTACCGCCATAAATGCTTTTTGCGGAATATCCACATTACCGAAGGTACGCATTCTCTTCTTACCTTCTTTTTGCTTCTCAAGAAGTTTTTTCTTACGGGTGATATCACCGCCGTAACACTTGGCAAGCACGTCTTTTCTCATAGCTTTTACTGTTTCTCTTGCTATGATCTTGCTGCCGATGGCTGCCTGGATAGGGATCTCAAAAAGCTGTCTTGGGATCTCATCTTTAAGCTTTTCGCACATCTTCCTGGCTCTTTCGTACGCCCCGTCCTCATGTACGATAAATGAAAGCGCATCAATGCCTTCATGATTGATAAGGATATCAAGCTTAACAAGTTTTGAAGGCTGATAACCCTTAAGTTCATAGTCAAAGGAAGCATAGCCTCTTGAACGGCTCTTAAGCGCATCAAAAAAGTCGTATATTATCTCATTTAAAGGAAGCTCGTATTTTAAAAGAGCTCTTGTACTTTCAATATATTCCATACCAAGATATACGCCGCGGCGCTCCTGACAAAGCTTCATGATAGCACCCACAAACTCGGTGGTCACCATGATCTCAGCTGAAACGATTGGCTCTTCCATATGCTCGATCTCAGATGGATCCGGCATATTGGTAGGATTGGTAAGGTCGATCATAGCGCCGTCTGTCTTATATATCTTGTAAATAACAGAAGGCGCAGTAGTTACGATGTCAAGGTTGTACTCTCTTTCAAGACGCTCCTGTATGATCTCAAGATGCAAAAGCCCTAAGAATCCGCACCTGAAACCAAAACCAAGCGCAACCGAAGTCTCAGGCTCAAAGTTAAGAGCAGCGTCATTAAGCTGGAGCTTTTCAAGGGAATCGCGAAGCTCCTGATACTGGCTGCCGTCTGCAGGATACATACCGCAGTATACCATGGAAGTAACTTTTTTGTAGCCAGGCAAAGGCTCATCGCAAGGATTTGCCGCATCCGTAACAGTATCTCCCACCATAGTATCTTTGATATTCTTGATGCTGGCCATAATGTAGCCAACCATACCTGCCGAAAGCTCTTCGCAAGGGAAAAACGTTCCTGCACCAAAAGTACCTACTTCAACTACGTCTTCTTCCGCGCCCGTAGCCATCATCTTGATCTTTGTGCCTTTCTTAACGCAGCCTTCCTTAACACGGCAAAATACGATAACGCCCTTATAAGGATCGTAGACCGAGTCAAATATAAGAGCCTTTAAAGGAGCATCAGGATCACCGCAAGGAGCAGGCACCTTAGCTACTATAGCTTCAAGGACATCTTCTATATTAATTCCGTTTTTGGCAGAGATACGAGGTGCGTCGTGGGCTTCAAGGCCTATAACGTCTTCTATCTCATTAACAACTCTGTCAGGCTCTGCCGAAGGAAGATCTATCTTATTGATAACAGGTAAGATCTCAAGGTCGTGGTCAAGAGCAAGGTAACAGTTTGCAAGAGTCTGCGCCTCGATACCCTGAGCCGCGTCTACCACAAGGATAGCACCCTCACAGGCAGCAAGGCTTCTTGAAACCTCGTAATTAAAATCCACATGACCCGGAGTATCAATAAGATTAAATATGTACTCTTCTCCGTCTTTAGCTTTGTATACGATACGGACGGTCTGGGCCTTAATGGTTATACCGCGCTCTCTTTCAAGGTCCATATTGTCAAGGACCTGTGCCTGCATCTCGCGGCTTGTAAGAAGACCGGTCTTCTCGATGATGCGGTCGGCAAGAGTGCTCTTACCGTGATCGATATGGGCTATGATACAAAAATTTCTGATTTTACTTTGATCGATATGTGCCATTTAAATTCTCCGATTTTTGTTATAACATTTCTATGATATTTTAAGGTAAAATGAAGGATTAAGCAAGGGATTTTAAAAGTAAACACTCATTAATTTTTTTGTTGACAAACTCACATTTTACGTATATACTATCAGAGTATGTGTGGATTAGTCGTCCGTGTCCGGCCTAATCCAAAATGTCATTAAAACAAATAAAATCCATTATATATCGGAGGTGGACGAATTGGCTAACATCAAATCTGCAAAGAAGAGAATCTTAGTTATCGAGACCAGAACAGCTCGTAATAAAGCTATCAGATCTGCTGTAAAGACAGTAAGCAAGAAAGTTGAGAGCGCTGTAGCAGCAGGTGACAAGGAACTTGCAAAGACTAATCTTCAGGCAGCTATCTCAGAGATCGAGAAGGCTTGCACAAAGGGTGTATATCACAAGAATACAGCCGGAAGAAAGGTTTCACGTCTTACAAAACTTGTTAATACACTTAACTAATTGTAAGTTATAAAGATTACCAAAAAGGAAGTTCCTAACCCAGAACTTCCTTTTTCTTTTTACTTTTCTACTACTATTTTGCGAGGTTTACCATGATCTTTTCATGTAACAATATATGCAAATCCTATGTTACGGGCACTGTCCTTGACAATGTCTCTTTTCATGTAAACGAGCATGACAAGGTTGCTATCGTCGGCATTAACGGCGCAGGAAAAAGTACTCTCCTTCGTATAATTTTCGGAGAGGAAGCTCAGGACTCAGGTGAGTTCTTCTTTTCTAAGGGAGCTACCAAAGGTTACCTTGCCCAGCATCAGGATATAAAAAGTGAAGATACTATATACAACGTTCTCCTTTCCGTTAAAGAAGATATATTAAATCTTGAGAACCGCATGCGCTCTCTTGAAGAAGAGATGAAACATGCAGAAGGTGAAAAGCTTGCTTCCATAATGAAAGCATATACAAATGCCACCCATGAATTTGAAGCAGGAAACGGATACGCAGTAAAAAGCGAAGTTACAGGCGTCCTTAAGGGCCTTGGCTTTAGCGAAGATGAATTTGATAAAAAGGTAAATACTCTCTCGGGAGGTCAGAAAACAAGAGTGTTCCTTGGAAGGCTCCTTCTCTCCTCTCCTGACATCATTTTTCTTGATGAGCCCACAAACCATCTTGATATGAGTTCCATCATGTGGCTTGAGAACTATTTACTTAACTATAAAGGTGCAGTTGTTATAGTTGCCCACGACAGATATTTCCTTGACAAGGTAGTAAATAAAGTTGTGGAGCTTGAAAACACCCACGCCGAAAGCTACGCGGGCAACTACAGCGATTACGCAGTTAAAAAGAAAGCAAAGCGTGAAGCCATGATGAAGGCTTATCTTAACCAGCAGCGCGAAATAAAGCATCAGGAAGCTGTTATAGAAAAGCTTAAAAGCTTCAACCGCGAAAAATCAATAAAGAGAGCTGAAAGCCGCGAAAAAATGCTTGATAAGATCGAGCGCCTTGAAAAGCCGGCAGAGATAAACGACTCTATGCGAATTTCCCTAGAGCCTTATACAGTCAGCGGAAACGATGTACTTACGGTAAAAGGCCTTGCCAAATCCTTTGGAGATAATCACCTTTTTAAGGATCTTAATTTTGACCTTAAGCGCGGCGACCACGTTGCTATAATCGGCGATAACGGAACAGGCAAGACTACCATACTTAAGATCATCACAGGAAGTCTTGCGGCAGATGAGGGCGAGATCACCCTTGGATCAAAAGTCGAGATCGGTTATTACGACCAGGAGCACCAGGTATTATCTCCCGAAAAAACCATTTTTGAGGAAATGGCAGATGCCTATCCTTACCTTGATAATACCCAGATACGAAACATCCTTGCTGCCTTCCTTTTTACAGGCGATGATGTATATAAGCAGATAAAATCACTATCCGGCGGCGAGCGCGGCAGGGTTTCCCTTGCAAAGCTCATGCTCTCTGAAAGCAACCTGCTTATACTTGATGAGCCTACAAACCACCTTGATATCACTTCAAAGGAAATTCTTGAAGATGCTATAAATAATTACACTGGAACCGTACTTTACGTTTCACACGACAGATATTTTATCAACAAGACCGCAAGTACCATTCTTGACCTTACAGACGGCAGCATGATAAAATATATAGGTAATTACGATTATTATCTTGAGAAAAAAGATACACTTGAAAACGTTTACATACAAAAAGAAACGGCTACCGTTTCATCTTCTTCCGATTCTGGAAAAGACGACTGGAAGAGCCAAAAGGAAGAACAGGCTCGTATACGTAAAAACGCAAATGACCTTAAAAAGGTTGAAAATGAGATCGATCTTCTTGAAAAACGTCAGGCTGAGATAGACGATCTTCTTACAAAAGAAGATATTTACACCAATGTAGGCGAGCTTGTTAAACTTAACAAGGAAAAAGAAGAAATAGACGAAAAGCTAATGGTCTTAATGGAAAAGTGGGAGGCTTTATCTTAATGATATTCATTGCTACTGCTATTGAACTTGAAGCCAGGCCTTTTATTGAAAAACTTAATTTAAAGAAAAATCCGGATCACCACCTGTATAATATTTATACAGGCGGTGATTTTGCGCTTATTGTAACGGGTGTCGGTAAGATTGCTTCTGCTATGGCAGTTACTTATATGCTAAGCCATTTTCCGGTTCCGGATTTTTTTGTTAACGCCGGTATGGCCGCAGGCGATGAGGGCGTTGGAATATACCTTATCAACAGCATAAAAGACCTTGGCAGCGAAAGAAGCGTTTATCCTGCAATGCTGCTTGATATAGATCTTCCCGAAAAACCCCTTTGCTCTTCTGACAGAGTCCTTTCACCTGATGAAGTAAAAAAAGGATATCTGTATGATATGGAAGGAATAGGCTTTTTCCTTGCCGCAAGCAAATATCTTACAAACGACAGAATACTACTTTTTAAATATATTTCAGATAACGGTATAGCAGACGGAAATCTTAGCAGGGAGAGGATTGAATCTGCCATAACAGAAAGCAGTGCTTTGGTAGCAGAAAAGATAAAAGATCTTACAATGTACAAAAAAGAAATGAAAACTACTCTTGTAGACAAAGCAAGGTTTGACGCTTTTGCAGATTACTATCTTATGAGCACCACAAGCAGAAAAGATCTTCTAAAACTGCTTACCTATGCACAGTTTATCGGGCGCGACCCAAGGCACCTTCTTCTTATAAACGAAACCGTTGCAAAGGCCTCAAGAAAACAGGCCGGCATCAGATTTATAGAGGAGCTTAAAAATGAATTATTACCGTAAAAATTTTTCCCACATATACGTTGAAAAAGCTATAAAGGATCACCCTGAAACAGAGCGCATCCTCGAGTCTTTCCCTCATTCTACAATAGTAGATATCGAAAGATACATGGATGTGTTCTCCCCCACCTACCAGGATTTTTATTCCGAAAAAGCTTCCCAGAAAATAATACTTGCAAAGTCTGTTTCTACTCTTCTTTTCCCCGGCGCACCTGTGTGCCAGAGCTTTGGAAACGATCATTTCTATTATTGCAGCGGTGTTATGAACTGTATATATGACTGCGAATATTGTTATCTTCAGGGCATGTACCCCGGCGCAAACATGGTGATCTTTGTCAATCTTGAAGATACATTTAAGGAAGTTGAAGCCCTCCTTGCAAAACACCCTGTTTATCTTTGTATATCATACGATACAGATCTGCTTGCCCTAGAAGGTATCCTTGGTTTTGTAAAAAAATGGATCGAGTTTACAAAGCTCCACCCTTCTCTTACTGTAGAATGCCGCACAAAAAGTGCTGGCTTTGACCTTGTTGAAGCTTTAGACATTCCTGATAATTTCATTTTTGCCTGGACACTTTCGCCTGATGAGGTAGCACGCAAATATGAGCACAGGGCCCCAAATCTTTCTGCAAGACTTGAAAGCATCAAGCGTGCACAAAGCAAAGGGCTTAGCGTAAGGCTTTGCTTTGACCCCATTCTACACGTGACGAATTACCTTCTTTTCTACTCTGCCTTTTTTGAAAGAGTGTTCAGCGAGCTTGATATTGATCTCATTACAGATGTCAGCATAGGAACTTTCAGGATTTCAAAATCCTATCTTTCATCAATGAGAAAAAAGCGTCCCTGTGAGATAACAACCTATCCTTACGAAACGTCAGGTGGTTATTATTCTTACAGCGACGCTGTTAATACTAAGTTACTTGATATGGCCGAAAAAGAAATATCAAGATATATCCCGGCTGAAAAAATCTTTCGTATTTAATACTAAACCATCAGGGCTTACGGTTAGTTTTCGTTGTAATATACGTTTACTCCGTAGGCTCTTTCTATGCCCTCTGCGGACTTCTTAACATCTTTTCCGCCTGCAAGATCTGTGTTAAATGTCATGCCTGCAAGCTTACAGTTTACCGCATCTCCTTTTGTATCAAGTGTCATGGAAGAAATAACCCTGTTTGTTACTCCAAGCTCTGTATAAAGGATATTAGGAGTTCTAAAGTATGTATTTCCATCCGCATCGGTTATCTCATATTCTCCTATGGCCTTGTTTTTAGCATCATATGGATTAAGTGTAAAGGCCACCAAGCCGCCGGTTATGGCAACAGTATCTTCCTTATCGTCTTTTCCCTTTAACACATAATCGCCTGAATTAAAGGATGAAAGTGCTGCAGAAACACCGTCCTTTGTAAGGATAAATCCCTTTTCATAGCCTTTACCTTCAATGGTATTCTTTAAGTCATTTACTATAAATGCGTTTCTAAGGTAATTAAGGTCTATAACAGGCATATCTTCTGTGTATTCGTTGCTCTTATAACCGTTTGAAATATATAAGGTTACTGTGTGATCAGCCTCGTTAAACATAAGCTCTGCTCCGCTCTTTGTTTCCGCATCAAGTACAGATGCAATAAGAGCTCTGCTCTCAGCGTTAACTATAGGATCATCACTAAGCGGGTCATCTGCGTAAATAAACTCTGTATAATACTTATAAAAGGCTCCTGATAGCATATTGTATGACTTATATGCTCCTGTTAAGATATGGGCCTTTTCAAGCATATTATATAAGGTCTCGTCCACCTCAACAGGGGTACCTGCATTGTTATTTATGGTGGCGATATTACTCATGTTTTCATATTCATTTTCAGGGTCTGTAAGCTTATAAAGGTACATAAGCCTGTTAGAGTAAAGCTCTGCAAGAGCTTTCTTTTGCTCCTTTATCTCGCTGTTTTCCCCTTGAAGGTCATAATAAAACTCAAAATCAAGGCCGTAGCGCTTTGCATCAGAGCTTGGATATTCATCTATTATCTGAATACCGTCTTTTTGCTTTGTAAGCTGCATAAACGTTATTGAAAATGCGGCAGCACCTGCTGCGATAAGCACTACAAAAAGTATTAATCTGATAATGATATTAAAATTCGATCTTTCTTTCATATCTGCTTTCTCTTAATATACAAAACACTCCTTACGGAGTGTTTTGTATGATTTAATATTAGGGCGTATTAAAACGCCGGTTAGGGTTTAAAATTAGTTACCAAATCTGATCTTCTTGTATTCTTCGATCTCTTTGGCATTACCAAATACCATATGGCCGTTGCCAAGATCTACAAGGCTAGGCTCATCTGTACTGTAGTCATGCATAGAAGGATCGTAAACAAGAAGTTTTTTCTCTTTTTCAATGCGAGGATCCGGAACCGGGATCGCAGAGATAAGAGACTTTGTATACGGATGAAGAGGATAAGCAAAAAGCTCCTCAGCTTCCGCGATCTCCATGATCCTTCCTTTGTAGATAACGACGATACGGTCGCTTATAAATCTAACGATTGAAAGGTCATGAGCGATAAACAGGTATGTAAGTCCTCTCTCCTTCTGGAACTTCTTAAGGAGGTTAAGAACCTGAGCACGAATAGAAACGTCAAGAGCTGAAATAGGCTCATCGGCAATGATAAACTCCGGCTCCATAACGATAGATCTTGCAAGACCTACACGCTGTCTCTGTCCGCCTGAGAACTCATGAGGGTATCTGGTAAGGTGCTCAGGAAGAAGTCCTACTTCCTTTGTTATCTCTTCTACCTTAGCCACGCGGTCCTTCTCATCCTTGAAAAGATGGAAGTTGTATAAGCCCTCTGAAATAATGTATTCGATGGTAGCACGCTCGTTTAATGAAGCAGATGGATCCTGGAAGATCATCTGGATCTTACGAACTACGTCGCGGTCCTCTTTACGGGAAAGTTTACCTGAAATCTTCTTGCCGTCAAAGTAGATAGCACCTGCTGTACATGGGTTGATACGTACAATGGCACGGCCGATGGTTGTCTTTCCTGAACCTGACTCTCCAACGAGTGAAAGGGTCTCCCCTTTATAAATATCAAAACTTACGTTATCTATTACCTTAAAGGCCTTCTTGCCTTTTTTGAAAGCTACATCAAGGTTCTGAACAGATAACAGTACTTTCTTTTCATTCTGATCCATTCTTTGCCTCCTTAACTTCCGAAATCCACATATGTTTTCAGCATCTTTTCGTGAAGATTCTGAATGTTTGCAGGCAGGTCGATCTTAGGAGCTCTAGGATCAAGAAGCCATGTCTTTGCGTAGTGTGTCTCGCTGACCTTAAATACAGGTGGTTCCTTTACAAGGTCGATAGCAAGAGCATATGGGTTTCTAGGAGCGAATGCATCGCCCACGATCTTATTGTAAAGTGAAGGTGGTGTACCCTTAATTGAGAACAGCTCCGATCCTCTTTCAGCAAGCTGAGGAAGTGAGGAAAGAAGTGCCCAGGTATAAGGGTGCTTTGGATCGTAGAATACTTCTTCTACAGTACCGATCTCAACGATCTGTCCGCCGTAGATAACAGCTACTCTCTCAGCTACATTTGCTACGACACCAAGGTCATGTGTAATGTAAACTGTAGTAAATCCAAGTTCTTTCTGAAGATCCTTTATAAGTCTGATGATCTGAGCCTGGATAGTAACGTCAAGCGCTGTAGTAGGCTCGTCACAGATAAGGATCTTAGGCTGACATGAAAGCGCGATAGCAATAACTATACGCTGTCTCATACCACCTGAATACTCAAATGGATAATCGTCAAATCTCTTCTCAGGATCAGGGATACCAACCTTGCCCATAATATCGATAGTACGTCTTTTTGCCTCATCCTTAGAGCACTTCTGGTGCTTAAGGATAACAGTCATGATCTGCTTACCGATAGTAATAACAGGGTTAAGAGAGGTCATAGGATCCTGGAATACGGTAGCTATACGGCAACCTCTGATCTTCTGCCAGTCATTTGTATATTTGATCTTTGCACAGTCTATGATAGCATAGCCGTGAAGTGTCTGAGTAGCCTCGTCAAAAGAACGATACTCCACACGGAAAACGCTTGTCTCAAATACTTTGTTAAGTACTTCTGCGTCAGTAAGGTCTTCACCAAACTTAAGAGCTGTAAGGAATGCTTTTTTAAGCTGTCTTTCAAATCTGATCTGATCTTTGAAAGGATAACGACCTATTGAAAGAACTACTTCATAAGCGATCTTTTTATTACGCTCTTTAGTTTCGGCGCTGATGGTTGCTGCTGCAACCTTTTTAGCATACTCTTCTTTAAGGGAAGCAAGTTTAGCGCGGTCCTGATCATATTTAGCAGTGTTGTTCTTAAACTCTTCCACTCTCTTTGCTTCAAGGGCACTGCGCTCATCGCTTATTCTCTTGATACGGTCTTCATATTCTGCAAGCTTTGCATTGATCTTCTCAATCTCTTTTGCATCTTCTGCATTCTTTTTATCAAGAGTCCAAAGATAGTTGGTCCTGTCTACTATCTTATCCTGTACTTCCTTTATCTTTGCCTCAAACTCTGCTACTTCATCTTCTGTAAGGTTTTTCGCATTATTGATCTGCTTTTCAAGAAGTACGATATTCTTGTAATCCTCACCGGCTGCTTCAAGATTGCTGTTCTTGTTAAGGAAATCAAAGAACTTATTAAAAATACTTAAATTTCTGCCGGTAAGAACTGCGTCTGTTTTACTGATCTCATCATCGGAAAGGATAATGCTTCCGTGTGAGATATATCCGTTTGAATCAAGCATACCTGCAAAGGTCTTGGTAAGAACGGATTTACCTGAACCTGACTCACCAACGATCGCAAGTGATTCATTTTCGTATACATCAAGTGATACGTTTCTAATAGCCTGAAGTGTTCTGCCTCGAACGTTGAACTTTACGTCTACGTCTTTAAGTGAGAGCAGCACTTTTTTCTCATTATTTTCCATATGCCACCTCACTACATCATGTGTGTTCTCGGATCTGATGCGTCAGCAAGTTTCTGACCAAGCAGATAGAGAAGGATTGTTAATACTGAAGCAAAAAATACCGGTGGCCAGAATTCCCATGGATAGATAAGGAATGCTGACTGCGCAAGAGAGATCATACGACCGAGTGATGGGAGCTCAGCACTAAGACCAAGGCCCAGGAATGAAAGGTAAACTTCCATACTGATGTATGATGGGAGCTCTGTTGCAAGTATTGTAACTATTACCGAAGTAAGGAAAGGAAGGATATTCTTGGTAATGATACGTGGAAGCGGAGTACCAAGGCATCTTGATGCAAGTGAGTACTCACGGTCACGAATGATCATAACCTGGGTTCTGAAGAAAAATGCTATACCAAGCCAGCCTGTTACACACAGGGAGAAAATAAGGCTCCAGAAACCGGTACCGATAATGTAAACAATAACGGTAACAAGAAGGATAAGTGGAACGTTTGCTACGATGTTGTATATAACAAGCATAACAGCGTCAACCTTCTTTGAATATCCCCAAACAGCTCCAAGGACAATACCAAGGAACATGTTTATGGCAGCACAGATGAATGCAAGCATAAGTGATGTACGTGCTGATGAGAAAATTCCGTAGAAAATGGAATTACCCATTCCGCCTGATCCAAGCATCCACTTGAATGAAAAACCGCCAAAATACTTCATAGCAGCCGCAGGGCTGAGGTTATATGTGGCAGGGTTTGTAATGTTCTCCATCATGTCATATGGCATGAAAAGAGGACAGATAAATGCTGAAAGTAAAAGTAAAACAAGTACTACAAGCATGAAGATATTACTCTTCTTCTTAAAGAACACACGGAAAACCGACTTCCAATAAGAATAACGAGGAGCAACGATCTTCTCGGAAGAAACCTTTTCATCTTCACGAAGGAATCTAAAAAGCTCTTCTTCGTTAACGTTTTCAAAAGCTTCGTTATTTGTCATCGTCCGCCGCCTCCTTCTTCTGAAAGTGAAATACGTGGGTCATACTTAGCAAGGAGAAGGTCTCCGAGTATGATCGAGATAATTGAAAGCGATGTATAGAAGAACGTACATGCTACAATTACTCCGTTATCATGCTGATTTAAAGCATTTGTAAGAAGATTACCTACGCCGGGTACGCCGTACACACGCTCTGTGATGATGGCACCTGTAAGACATCCAAGGATAGAACCCGGGATACCCTGAACGAGGTAGATCATTGCATTTCTTGAGATATGGATCTTATAGATCTCTTTCTCAGATAATCCCTCTGCTCTTGCGAACTTAACGTAATCAGAGTTCATCTGGTCGATCATATATCTTCTCATCCATTTCATAAGACTTCCGATCTGAGGAAGTGCAAGTGAAATAACAGGGAGAATATATGCAAGTATTTTAACGTTTGCATTTGCAAACTTATATGGCAGATGGAATAATGTGGTTCCGATAGCTGCAAACATAAAGATGTATGCAAGTGAAGGAACTGCCATAATGAAAATAATATATGCGTTACCAAGCTTATCGCCGAGTTTGTCTTTTCTTCTTGCCATATGCATACCTGCAGGAAGACCAAGAGCATAAGCGATAATGGTAGCGATGATACCTATAACAAAGGAAGTCTGAAGCATAGAAAGACCGGCCTTGTTATATGAGTAAACTGTATATCTGTCAGTAAACTGAGCCTTTTCAGCGTCAGATATCTCAGCCTCATTATATGTAAGGGAGTGGAAATCAATAGCACTCTCTATGTATTCGTCTGTACCAAACATAGTTGGGAACTGAACATTCTTTGTAATAAGCTCACCTGTAGGGCTGCTGATAACAGAAGAAATCTCCTGTCCTCTGTATGCAGTATAGGAAACACCAAGGTTAAGGTGTAACCAGTTCTGATGGATATAAGGGAATCTGCCATCAAAATAAATAAGATATTTATGACGTGTTCCCGAACCGACTACTGCAAAACCGCCGCCGTACGGATCTTTTTCTATTCTGATATATCTGTCTGTAAGCTCAGGATCTTTTACATCTTTTGTGGTCTCAACAGTAATGAGACCTGCGATATATCTTCCAAGTCTTGTAAAGACGCTTTTTTCGTATGATGCAATAAAATATCCTTTACCACCCGGTTTAACTTTACCGGACTTAAAAGTAATAGGCTTGTAATAACTAAAAGTGTAACCCTTTTTGTTATAATAGTCGATAAACTCTTTAACAGTCTCGTTGTCCATAAAGGCGTCAGCCTTCTGAACGATATCTTTATCTAAAAGATAATCTGACTGTGTGTAATAATCTTCCCCGTATTTTTCGACATACTTATCCCTAACAAAGGATGTGTAGTCTACATACTCCAAATAACCATATTTTTGATATTGGGCATATTCATATACTGCCCTGTCGTTATTACTCTTCTTGTTCCAAATATCATCGGTCTGGAAAATAACGCTTCTTTCAATAAGCGAATAAACCAAGATCATAACTACTCCGACAACAACCAGAAGCGAAAAGATAGAGAACAGTATACGTTTGAACAAGTACTTTTTCATTTTCTTGTACTAATCCTCCTTTTCCGTTTTTGTCTTAATAACCCTAATATTAATTTAAATCAAATAACCTTAAATCATCAAAATGCACAGGGAGACACAAATTGTCTCCCTGTGTATCAATAACAGCATATATACTATTATCAATCAGGTATTAGAAAAGACCGATAACCTTTGTCATATATCCTGCGCCCTCACCAAGGAAGGTGTTAAGATATGTTGAAGGATCACCGTAGTCAGGACCCCAACCTGAACCATAGAACATATCAAAGTTACCAGCTTCACCGTTTGCAGCTCTGTAACCACAAGCGTAGAAGTCTTCTGAAGTAGTTGCCTCAACAAGGTTGATAACTACATTCTCAGCACCAAGGGCATCTTCCATAACCTTCTTGTATGCATTACCCTGAGCTGTAGATGAATCAGAACCTGAGTAGTAAACTACATCGATCTGAATTGGCCAGTTAACTGAATCGCCAAGCTCTGCCTTAGCAGCCTCAAGAGACTGTCTAGCAAGATCAACATTGTACCAACCGTTTACACCGTCGGCTACGTTGATGCCAAGACCTGCCTGATCGCAGTAGTACTGAACCATCTCACCGTAGAATGTACCTGCAGGGAATGTATGACCTGCTGCATCTGTTGTATCAGCTGAAAGCTGTACGAAGTTTGGAGATGTGTACATATTTCTAAGGTTTGCGTTCTTAAGATCCTCACCACGAGTTACAGCGTTCCATGTAGACTTATCGAATCCATAGAGCATTGCCTTACGGAAGTTGAGGTTGTTAAGAGCTGTGTTGGTATCAACTTTAGCCTTCTCATCCTTAGGTGTAGCACAAGCACCACTCTCAAGAGCGAAGGTACCACGGTTAAGGTTAAGACCGCCAAAGTATGATGTAGATGTTGTATCTGTTACGAAGCTGTACTTATCAAAGTTTCCATCAGCCTTAGCCTTCTCAAGAAGAGCAGGAAGACCGAGAGCGATACCTGCGTATGTACCTGATACTGTATCATTGTAAAGAGCATCAGGGTTCTCACCGTTATCATATACCCACTTGATAGAGTTAAGAACTACAGTGTCTTTTCTGTGGTAGTTCTTGTTAGCTACAAGGTAGATCTCTGATTCCTTCTGGAGTTTCTGAATAAGGAATGGTCCACAGTAAACCTGTGAAGAAACATCAGCTGCGTTACCGAATGTATATGTGTTTGTATCAGCACTTGCTGCTGCATACTCATCTACACCGAATACACCGCCGTGAGCCTTATAGAATGACTCGCACATTGGAAGGAAGCATGAGTATGTAAGCATTGTCATAAAGTAAGAAACAGGCTTTTCAAGAGTTACCTGAAGTGTATAATCATCAACAGCCTTGTAACCAACTTCATCCCAGCTGCCACCGTTTGCATAGTAATCTGTACCACCCTTAACTACGCCATCGATAAGCCACTCAAGACCTGCTTTTGTATCAAGCATGTGATGGAAGCCTGCCTCGAAGTCGTGAGCTGTAACAGGTGCATACTCAGCACCCTCTGAGGTATACCACTTAGCATCTTTACGAATGTGGAATGTATAAACTGTCTCGTCATCTGAAACTTCCCAGCTCTCAGCAAGTGCAGGAGTCATCTGTCCGAGGTTGTTGTACTCAACAAGACCTTCTACAGTGTTAACTGTGATCTCTGTATCAGCCTGGCTTGAAGTATTGAGCCAGTCAAGAGTAACAGGAGCTGTTTGGAATGTTAAAGTGTAATCTTTCTGAATTGTGTGACCCTTACCTGTAAGGTATGCGATAGGATCGTATGTACCCTCACCCTTAACAGCGGCTGCCCACTGAGCAAGAAGCTCTTCTCTTTCAGCAGGAGTAATGAACTCGTCAGAAATAACGAGACCCTTTACACGGTCATCATCATTTCCCCACTGTACGTAAGGAACTGTTCTTGGAGCTACTCTAGAAATAGAATAAGCACCACCCTGTGTAGTAGTTGGGATCATAACGAATGATCCAAGAAGATTTGCCTCAGCCTGAGCAAAAAGAACAAATCTGTCATCCGGCTTCTCAGCAGAGTTACCGGCTGCATTTAATGCACCGAATCCGCCAAGAGCTGCTTCGTATGCTTCCTCGTCGTCGCCACGAACGTATTCAACGTCTGCGTCAGCAACAGGAGCTGTTGTTTCATCACCTGTAGAAGGTGTCTCTGTGTTGTTTGTCTCAGGAGTCTTTGAAGTATCCTCGACATTAACAACAGGAGTGTTGTCTGCTTTCTTACCGCAGGCTACTAATGAAAGTACCATGACAGCGGCAAGGACCAAGCTAAAAAGTCTTTTTTTCATAATCTTTATCCTCTCCTTCAAGATATTTTGCAGTACCACTTCAACGCGCTAAAGTATGTCATTTTCCTCTCGCATCGTCTCGTCATACTTAAGTGCTATTCTACACAAAAAAAAAACATATGTCAATACGTTGAATGCAAATATTATTGTATACAATCGCATACAATGTCTTTTTTGTTTAAATATACGGCTTTTGCGTATTATCATTCAAATTATGTAATAATAAGTATTTTTGTATGCACGTAAAAAAGGAAACCCCGCAAAGGGTTTCCTTCTTGATCTTTATTAACATGTACTACTTAATGTACTCTCTTATTCTGTTACAACGATCTGTGTATATTTGCTCGGAAGGGTAAGTGCTATGCCCTTTGCGGCATTAGCTGTCTTTCCTTTCTTTCTTACACATATGATCGAACCTGCCGGAGCTGTCGTCTTATTTATCTTAACCGGCTTTGATGAAGATATGCCTCTCCACGGGCTTGTGGTCTCGTCAAAGGAATATCCCGGTTTAATGACCGCATACTCATACGGATCCTGAACGCTTGCTTCGTTTATCTGCAATACCGTCATCTTGTTTTCCGTATAATGAGATACTCCCGCAGGTGCCGCTGCTCTTTCAGGGATCACAAGAGTTGCAGTCTTTGAATACCCTGCTTTTTCAGTTGCTGCCTTTCTTATTTTAACAGTACCGCTTGCTCTGCCGCCAAGTATATCACTTACAGCCATGTTCTTTTCGCAGTCTGTCCATGTAAGTCCGCCGTCAAGGGAATATTCTAAAGTATCGTTTGTGTTTACCGTAAGCTTTGTAAGGTTTACGCTGACACTCGGAGCATTTGCCCTTTTGGGTATCATTACTGTAATTTCCTTGCTTACTCTGGCGCCGGTATCAAGAATGCCGGTTCCGTTCTGGTATGGCGTTCTTACGATGATCTTGGCACCTTTAAACCGAAGGCTTTCAAGGCTGTTTACAAAGTTTTTAAAGGAGGCGCTAGACTCGTTTAACGAAACAGTAGTCCAGACAGTATCAGTACTCTTCTTCCACTGAAACTGCGTTGCATCTTCTGTCTCATCAAATTCAAGACTTCCGTCAGCAGAATCAAATTTGCATTTTAATGCTGCATTCTTCTTAGGAAGAGTAAGCGTTACCACTTTTTCGTTCTTATCGCCCTTAAAATAAATCTTGGTATCTGCATTTGCATTTGTCCACGAAATGTCCATGATAAGATCTCCGCCTGCAGCTCTTATATATTCAAGCTCATACCACTTATTCTTATCTTTTGAATAATAGCAGATGTTGTTGCCGGCAGTGTCGATACATACAGTAAGATTACTGTAATCGATCTTTGTAACTTCAATCTCTCCGGCGCCTTCCGCTTTAACTTTATTTCCTCCTGCAAGGAAGAAAAGCGACATTATTACCGCAACCATACAGATGATAAATACTTTTTTCATAGTCTTTTTCCTCCTTATCAGTCTTTAACAGCTTTCTTTAATATAGTAAGTTTGCATCCCGCGTCGATCTTGTATCCGTTTGAGAAAACAATGACCACATTTGCGGTCTGGCTTCCGCCGGTGCCGCTTGAGAGCGTGTTAAGCTTTGCATTTGAAAGAACAATAACAATCTCATCTCCCGCAACCTGTGCCGAGTAAAGTATTGACTTACCGTTCCAGGTAACATCGCTTACCGCAACGTTATAAGTGCTGTTCATTTTCTTAAGGGTAAATACGATATCGTTTACAACGCTCGTATCTGTGCCTGTCTTGTTGCCCTTGTCATCGTAGTTTGTCTTTGTGGCGCTTTCTGTAAGTTCTCCTTCTGTCATGGTCCATGCCATAGGTGCATCTTCTATGATCGCTGTCTTAACAAGGTTCATATAAACCTTATTATATAATGTCTCGCCGCTTCCAAGCTTGATTATGAAAGGAACTTTTTCGCCGATCTTTGTGATCGCGTCGCTTCCTTCAAATCTGTTTGCATGGATTGTAACGTAAGCTCTTCTTGCGTTATCGCCCTCATCGTTAACATAGTCTTCGTAAGCGATCATAGCATCTGCAGGGTTAGCCTCATATGCGCTCTCTTCTGCGCTGTCAAATGAGGAGCCGGCCTTATACTCTTTAAGTGAAAGAACATATCCGTCATAGCTAATGCTGCTTACCTTGCCTGCATTTACATCATCCGAGCCAAACTCGATAAGGAACTTGAAAAATGCATCATCATCCTTTTCGTTTGAAAGGTAAACTCTGTCAAATGAGGTCTTGTAATGCTCAAAATACTTTCCGTAAAGGCTCTTATCCTTTGCAAGAGGATTTGAAACCTTGCTTGCTTTATACAGAGTAAGTGTTATTCCGGTGGTATCTGTACTCTCGATCTTCTCTCCGTTTGCAAGAGTGATGGTTCCGTAAAGTTTATTTCCAAGAGCCGCGGTGTTATTATCAAGGCCTTCTGTTGAAGTTATCTTTGTGGTAATGATATAAGCCTTGTTTCCGCTTCCGCTCTTGTTTTTGCTTGCGCTGCTGGTAACTGCTACACTGCCAACTTCATTTCCGTATACATCTTTAAATGTAAGACCGGTAACAGTTGTCTTTGTGTAACTGTATAATGTAAACTCTTTGCTGATACCGTAATCGCCGGTGTTAATGCTTCCTGCGTATCCGCTGATGTTTGTAACACTGCCTGCGCTTATCTGACCCGGGTAGCTAAGGCCCGCATGGTCGGTTATCTCAAGCTCTTTTGAGGCTATCGCATAGTTTTCATCGCCGTAATTACCTTCCGCAGCCTTTCTTATATAAATGTGGCTTCCGGAAGGAGCCTTCTTATTATTAAAGCTTACAGCTTTGTTATTCTCGATCTTTGTCCAGGTTATATCTTCATAATCAAAGATGCCTGCGTTGTAGTCATCTGAATCTATGATTGCGTATTCATAAGGATATTTTCCGCCTGCACCTTTAACTGTAAGCTCGCAGGTGGTAGAGCTTGTATAGGAAAGGGATGCCCCTGATTCTTCTAATGTCGGAGCGATTCTCTGAGCAGGAATTATTAAGGTAGTCACTCTTGATTCCTGAGCAGATGAGGTGGCATTTGTTTTAAACTGGATCGCTACATTTTCGCTTGTAACATTTGCAGTACCTGAAAGCATGCAGGCAGGAGCAATGTCTTTAAGCATATAGTTTTTGCTTGCGCTTACCTTAACCCAAGGGATATTATCAGAAAGCACATTTCCTTTAGCGTCGATGCTGCATACTCTGTAGCTCATTTTGCTTGTAAGTGCCATGTAAAAGCCTGAACCGTTAACATTAACGGAAGGAGCATCTTTCTTAGCAGTGATCTTAACCGCAACTTCCTTGCCCGGTCTTTCGCCCGCAGCGTTTACGCCGGTTCCGATAACAGGCATAAGTCTGAAATAAAGGGTGGCTCCGTTGCCCTTAAGGTAGCTTATATCTTCATTTGAAAGAGCGTCTGAGTAAAGAGACCACTCGTCTGTTCCGTCTTTTCTGTACTGAACGATGCGGTTTCCTGCTCCGGTAACGCTAAAAGGCTTGTCTGATGCCGGCAGATACTTAACCTTAAGGCTTGTACTCTGCTTTGGAAGAGTTACCATATTAACAGAACTGCTTACGTCTCCTTTAAAATATAATTTGTACGACTTAGCTGTGGATATCCATGAGATATCAAGATCTAAAGTCCCTCCGCTAAAGGTTCCCGGAACCTCTTCCCAGGCGGACTTTCCGTTTGATGAGATATACAGCACGCTGTCTTTTTGCTTAGAAGAAAAAGTAATGGTACTGTTCTCGTAGTTGATAAGGCTCACATCAAGCTTGTTTGTATCAGAAGCAGATACAAATAACTTAACTGAGACTAAAGAAGCTGCGGCGATAAGTAAAACAGCCGCACCAAGAAGTAATGTCTTTTTCCTTTTCATACGCGACCTCCATCTTATAGATGGATACAAAAAAAGCATGCACGTAAAATGCATACCCATGTAAAGTCCCGTTTGCACCAATCAGGCAGTCATGGTGCACATTTCTCTGTGTGACCTAAGCAAGGTCTCAAGGCCGAAATGATATATCTTTACATATGTATCCATTACATAAGACATATCGACATTTAACAGCAAAACATTAACAATTTTTGTGACTTTTTTATAAAAAAAATCAGCCAAAAGGAAACTTTTAAATAAAAAGCAACCCTTTGGCCGATAAATCATTTATTTTCTTGTTGAAAACTCGCTTGCATCAATGACTCTTGTTGCAAAGTCCTCGTAAAAATCAGGCTCATGGCAGACCATGATAATACTGCCCTTATACTCTTTAAGCGCACGCTTAAGTTCATCTTTTGCATCAACATCAAGATGGTTTGTAGGCTCGTCAAGTACAAGCACATTTGTATCTCTGTTAATAAGCTTGCAAAGTCTCACCTTTGCCTGCTCGCCGCCCGATAACACTCTTGTAAGGCTCTCGATATGCTTTGTGGTAAGTCCGCATTTAGCAAGAGCACTTCTTACCTCATACTGGGTAAAGGACGGGAATTCGTTCCAGATTTCCTGAAGACAGGTAATATCTTCTTCTATCTTAAGCTCCTGCTCAAAATAACCTATCTCAAGGTAGTCTCCGGGGTTGACAAAACCGCTTATCGGCTTGATAAGACCAAGAAGGCTCTTTAAAAGAGTGGTCTTTCCTATACCGTTTGCTCCCTTTACCACGATCTTTTCCCCGCGCTCCATAGAAAGATTGATAGGAGTAGAAAGGGGCTCTTCATAGCCTATAACAAGATCTTTTGTGGTAAATATGTATTTGCCTGCGGTGCGGCCGACCCTGAAATTAAACTCAGGCTTTGGCTTTTCCTTATCAAGCTCGATTATATCCATCTTATCAAGCTTCTTTTGGCGGCTCATAGCCATATTACGCGTAGAGACTCTCGCCTTGTTACGGGCCACAAAGTCTTTAAGCTCTGCTATCTCAGCCTGCTGTCTTCTGTAAGCAGCTTCCTGCTGTTCTTTCTTTACGGCGTAAACCTCTTCAAACTTATCATAATTACCCACATATCTGTTAAGCTCCTGATGATCCATGTGGTAGATAAGATTTACAACATCATTAAGGAAAGGAATATCGTGAGAAATAAGGATAAATGCATTCTCATATTCCTGCAGGTATCTCTTAAGCCAGATAATATGCTCTGCGTCAAGGTAGTTAGTAGGCTCGTCAAGAAGAAGGATGTCAGGCTTTTCAAGAAGGAGCTTTGCAAGAAGGATCTTGGTTCTCTGGCCTCCCGAAAGCTCTGTTACGTCGCTGTCAAGGCCAAGAGCATCAAGACCGAAGGCTCTTGAGATCTCGTCTATCTTGGAATCGATAACATAAAAGTCGTGGGCATCCAGCATCTCCTGGATCTCAGCAAACTCTGCCATCATCTCTTCTATCTTGCTATCATCTGCACTTCCCATCTCATCGCAAAGACGGTTCATCTTCTCTTCCATCTCAAAAAGAGAGGCATAGGCACTTTTAAGCACATCTCTGATACTCATACCTTTTTCAAGAACCGTATGCTGATCAAGGTAGCCAACCTTAACATTTTTAGCCCAGGTAACCTTTCCCTCATCAGGTTCAAGCTTACCTGTGATTATATTCATAAAAGTGGACTTTCCTTCACCGTTTGCCCCCACAAGACCGATATGTTCGCCCTTAAGGAGTCTGAAGGAAACATTTTTAAAAATAGCTCTGTCTCCAAAACCGTGGGACAGATTTTCTACAGAAAGAATCATATATTCCTCACCTAAATATTTTCATAAGTATTCAAGATTATAATAAAGCCGTCTTAAAATGTCAAGTTATAAAAAAGCCGCCGAATATATCGGCAGCTAATTAAAGTCTTATTACTTTGTAATGATATCAGCGATAACATCGTAATCCGAATCGTACGGGATATCAAATACGCCCACATTAATAACGGATGACTTTCCGTTTCTTACAAGATATGAGTTAAAGTCTGCGGCAGAGCCTATAACTCCCGCAGCTTCAAGAGTGGCAGAAACCTTCTCAGAGCTCATACCACGGCTTATGGTAAGCTTGTAATACACGTCAAAAGGATTATCTACATCATCATGGTCATCATCATCTTCTGCCGGTTCTTCCGCAGGTTCTTCCGGAGTTTCTTTTACAGGCTCAGGATCTTCTACAGGCTCCTTTACCGGTTCGTTGGCAGGCTCTTTTGCAGGCTCTTCCGCCGGTTCAATTTCTTCTACGGGTTCTTCTGCCGGCTCTTCTACAGATTCTACAGGTTCTTCAGGTGTCTCCCCGGGCTCTTTTTCAGGCTCGTTTTCTTTATCAGGCTCTGTTTCTGTAACAGGCTCTGCTTCTGCGGCAGGCTGTTCCTTAGAATCCTCGCTGTCCCTGTTTAAAGACTCCTTTATGGCATTAAGTCTTTCTTCCTTAAGCTTTTCTTCAAGTTCTTCACTTGTGACCATACCAAGGCTCTTTGCCTTTGATATGATCTCATCATCTGTTACAGGCTTTGGCTTATTGATAAGAAAAAGCAACACAGCCGCAAACACGCAGCCAACACCAAAACCTCTAAGTAAATATTTATTCATCTTATCTCGTTCCTATTTAGCATTTTTAAAAAGATCGATAACAAGCTTAACCTCGCCCTGACCAAGGCCTAAGATCTTTGAGATCTCAACAACGGATTTGCCTTTATTGTAAAGCTCTAAGATCTTATCGTTCTTATTTGCAGAGTCTCCCGCAAAAGAAACGGAAGAAGTATCGGTATTTGCGATCTTTTTAACTGCCGGCGTCTTCTCGCTCTTCTCACTCTTTTTGGTGCTTGTTTTCTTTACTATCTTCTTAGGAATTGCGACTTCTTTTTCATCAACTACGGCAATCTCGCCGATATTCTCTTTTGTTTCCTTTGTAACGCTTGCCGCTTTTTCAATGGTCTCATTAAGTCCCTGACGGGCTGCATCAAGCTTTGCGGAAAAATCTTTAAGAGTACTCTCCTTTTCCTTAAGCATATCGTAAAGGAAAACAACTTCTGTATGATTCTGATTGATCTTTTCAAGCCCTTCCGCCGTATAATCATCAAACTCGATGATCTTCTCATTTGAAATAGTGGCGATCCTGCTCTTAAAATCTTCCAGTGCTTCAAGTGCAAGCTCTTCGGTCTTTTCCTTGAAAGAATCCTCAACTCTTGAAAAAAGGAGCTCAAGGTTCTCCTCTTCAAGGAGCTTGTTTTGAAATTTTTCTCTCATTTCCTCAAAGGCCTTTTCCTCAGCCTTTTTGCTGCCGCCTATCTTATCGCTTAAAAAGAAGCTTACAAGAACGCAAACAAGCCCAATAGCGATCATAATTATGTCAGTCAAACTCATCCCACCAAAAACTCCTATATCTTAATATCAAAAATGTGGCCACCGATACCGGCCTTTTCCCTTATTTCTTTTTCCTCTTCCTCTTTTTTACGCTTTCTTTCCTGCTGCTCGTGCTCGTAAGAATTGCTACCTTTGTCTTTGGCATCAAATCTTTCGCGCTTTTCATCGGTTTCGGTTACTCCTGTGGTGGTCTCAGACTTTCTGGTATCGGTTCTTTCCATTTCACCATTAAGATAGACCTGATCATGAGCAGCCTTCACCACTTCCTGATGAGCAGGCTTTGCCGCAGTTTCTGTACGCGGAGCTATCAGCATGTTATCTATTCCCTGTATAGGCATACTTAACCTCCTTTAAGGGTGCTTTTTCACTGCTATACATTAGCCAGTTTAACGTCAGCGCCTTCCTTTACAAACCTGCAATACTCCATGTCTTTTTTCACATAGTAGATCGCATTTGAAATAGAGATCTTAACGCCGTTATATGCAGTGCCTCTGACAACAACATAGCCTCTGTTAAAGCTCTCCATCTCGGCCTTAAGCGCCTCATGACGGGCTTTGGCCTCATCGATCTCTGCCTGGATCTTTCTTGCTCCGTTAACAGCCATCTTATACTGAAGCATTTTATCCGGCGCAAGAGTTTCGCCCTTATCAAGCTTTTTCTTAAAGAGAGTAATAAGCTGGATTCCCTGCAGCTTTTCTTTTTCACCCTCTTCTATCTTCTTTTCAAGAAGGTAGTATTCGTCAATCTTCGCAGGATCGATACCAACCTCAAGAACAGTTTTTGTACCCATGTTTGAGCCTGCAGTCTTGACATTTATAGCGCTTCCGCTTCTGATAAGACCGCCTGTTACAAAGCCCTTCTTTCCTTCTACGTTAACGTCTCCCTTTGCGATAACTTCGCTGTGCATGATGGCATCTGCCGTAACATAGCCTCCAGACTTAACCTTGGCGCTTTCAATAAATTTGCTTATAACATTGCTTCCGGCGGTAAGCACGGCCTTTTCCATGCCCTGAACGCCGCGTTTTAAGATTATCTGGCCACCGGCCTCAATACGCGCACCCTCTACAACGCCGTTAACAATAACATCACCCGAAGCTTTAACAGAAAAGCCTGTGATAACGTTGCCTTTTACCTCAACGTTTCCGTCGTATTCGATGTCACCCGTTGAGTTATCTACATTTGCAGGAACTTCGTAAGTATTTGATACAAAGACCTGATCGTTTTCAAGCATAACATGACCCGAAACATCGGTAGTCATGGTAAGTCCGTCTTCAGAAACAGTAATGTTTTTTCCGTGACGAAGAACAAGATGTTTAACAGTGGCAGGCTTTAAGATATCGCCATATACGTTCTTTCCCGGATCACCCTCATCCTCTTTTTCAAGAGTAGCAAGAACGTCCCCTTTCTCTACCTTGCTGATCATATCAAGGTCATGGAAATCAACGGAACCATCCTCATTTACACGAGGCTTGCTGGTACGGTCTGTTTTGAAATGATATGTAATGACAGCGTCGTGTCCCTGCCTTACAGGCTTTCCCTTTGCAAGTACTATATCTGTGCAGTACTCCCTGTTTGCAAGATAATTTTCAATCGCTTTTTCATCAATACCGAATTTAATATTAAGGAAGTTAAGATCTGATAAGATCTCGTCCTTATTTGTAGGTTTACCCCCCGTACTCGGAGCAATAAAACGACCTACGGCCTCCATCTTATCCGGGCTGACATGGACAATAAGCTTCTCACTTTCCGGATAAGTCTTACCGTCGTTAAGTTTGATCAGTGCCGGTTCATGCGCCATTATTACCTGGGCATGAAGTGCTGAAAGGTCGTAGGTTATCTTTTTTACGTTTAAATAATTTGTTAATTCATCAAAATTGAGCGCAGAACCCCCGTTACGAGCCGGAAATACTTTTACATAAACTCCGTCCTCTTTGATAACGAGCTGAAAAAATGCGTTCTTATATACCATTTTAGTATCCCCCTAAAGTAGTGATGTGAATAGATCCATATGTTTTCCGAGCTTCTCCTTCAGCTTTTTAAGTGCTTTACTGTTGATCTGACAAACTCTTGATTCAGATACGTCAAGCACACGGCTGATCTCTTTTAAAGTCATCTCCTCGTAGAAGTACAGAGCGATTACTTTCTGTTCTTTATCAGATAATTCTGAAATTGCTTCAGCAAGTTTCTCTTTCAGTTCTTCTTTAAAAACAACATCCTCAGGATGATCGTAACTTGATGTGCCGCTTATGGAACCTTCCGGATCTATACGCTGCTCACTTCCCTGCTCAAGATAATCATCAAGTGAAATGATGCTGCTCATATTGGTCTCAGCCTGGATGGATTCAAACTCATCCACCGAAACCCCAAGCTCTGCCGCAAGCTCTTCATCTTCAGGCGGCCTTCCAAGGTCGCTTTCAAGCTTTTGGTAAGCTTCATCAAGCCTTTTTTGTTTTGCTCTAAGCGTTCGCGGAACCCAGTCCATTTTTCTTATCTGGTCTAAGATCGCGCCTCTTATACGCAAGGTTGCGTACGTTTCAAACTTGACTCCCTTGCCATAGTTGTATTTGTCTATGGCATCTATAAGTCCGAAAACACCGTAACCGCAAAGATCGTCATATTCGACGTTCCGCCCCAGATACATGGAGAGTCTGCCGGCTATTATCTTAACAAGCGGCGCATACTCCAGTATAAGTTTTTCACGAAGTTCGGGTGCCTGGGTACGGGAATAATCTTCCCACATCCGATTTCTTAATGTCTCTTTATCAACTTGTGTAGCCAATTATATCACCCTCTACATTAAAGATTTTTGCAAAAAACTATGAAGCGGACTCTTCTCCTGCCGCAGCGGCGGCTTCTTTTGCCGCTCTTTCGGCTTCTTCACGTTCTTCCTGCTCTTTAAGCCTTAAGTATTCCTCGTGGTTTGCACGCTCTTCTGCCTCTCTGTTGGCTTTATCCACCTGCTTTTTGATTATCTTTTTGGCAATACATCCCAAAATGTAAAACACAATAAGAGTTATAAGCAAAGAGATAAGCGAAGGGATCGTGTCCATCGGCTTAAATATGCAAATAAGGCAGGTAACAAGGCCTGCCGACAGCATCGTAACGAGAGGTATAAACTTTTCCTTCATATCGTCTTAGTCTCTTTTCCTACGGATTTAATAATAAGATTACCTGTCTCTGAGTAAAACTCAATGGTACGACCATAATTAAGACCGGTATCTTCCGCTATGATAGGAATACGCAAGGCCTTAAGCTTTGCCTTAACAGCTTCTACGTTACGATCTCCGACTCTTAACATGTCGTTATTGCCAGAAAATGCAAACATCTGGGCGCCGCCTGCGATCTTAGCCACAAGCCTGCTCTGTTCCGCCCCAAGTTTTTTCATGTCGGCAATAAGATCATCAAGTCCGGAATCAGCAAATTTAGCTCTGTTTTGATTATTAGCTATTTTAGTGGAATCCGGCAGCATGCAGTGAAGCATACCTGAAACCTTGGTAACAGGATCGTAGATTGAAGCACCTACGCATGAACCAAGTCCAAGGGTTGTAAGATTATCAGGAGCCTTACATACTTTAAGATCTGCCATTCCAACTTTTATCATTACACCCATAAAATAATATTCCCCTTTTTACAAGCCAAGCGCACCAAATATCTTATCGTAGGATTCAAGGGTTGGGATAAGGATGAAGAAGCCGTCAACCGACATATCATCATCAAGGAAACGAGACTGAATAAGAAGTGCCTTGTCTCCAATCTTACCAAACTCTATAGCAGGAACTGAAAGAATAGCGCCCGCCATATCAACCGAAAGATAAGGGATCGACTCTGTAATAACGAGGTTTGTAAGAGACGAAAGGGAATTAAGATAAGCGCCTCCTATGATATTTCCGATCTCCTGAAGTGCAGAAAGGGAAATCTCGTCAAAATCAGAATCATCGTTACTTGGTTTTTTACCCATAAGGATATCTACTAGGTTATGTGCACAGACTTTGTCCACCATGAACATCATCATGCCATCCACATCGCCTTCGAGGTTTACTAGGATGCCAACGACAATCTTTTCAGCCCCGCCGACAATGTCAGGTAGCTCCTGGAAACCCAGGAGCTCTACCTTTGGAACTTGCATATCAACTTTGGTATTGATCATCTGTGAAAGGGCTGTTGTGGCATTTCCCGCACCGATATTACCTATCTCTTTGAGAACGTCAAACTGAACGCTGCCCACATCATTAAGATCAAGTTTTGACATCGCTAATTCTCCTTATCCATAACAACATTGTTGATATTAAGAAGCGAGATTAACGTATCGCCGTGTTTACCGATACCTGCAAGGAATCTCTGCATTTCGTTGTTCTTGCTGTCCTTTGAAGCTTTAGGCTTTTCAACCTCGCTTGAGGAAAGTGTAACAACTTCCTTAACCTCATCAACGATAAGGCCAACCATACCTGAATTCTCAAGTTTGATTATGATGATCCTTGACGCGTTTGTGATAACGTCATCATCAAGATCGAACTTAAGTCTTAAGCTCATAACAGGGATAACCTCACCACGGAGATTGATAACACCCTTGAAGTAACGCTGTGACTTAGGAATTCTGGTAATCTTCTGCATTCTGACAATATTGTCAATGTAGCCGATATCAATACCGAACTGCTCAATATCAAGTTTGGCTACAATATACTGCTTTGTCTCTTCAACTACTACGTTCTTATCCATGACTACCCCTCCTATAACAATACATTAGGATCAATGATGAGTGCAACACCGCCATCGCCGAGGATCGTAGCACCACTGATAACCTTGCTGTAGCTGATAAACTTTCCGATCGACTTAATAACGATCTCCTGCTGACCGATGAGATTATCAACAACAAGACCTGCAAGGCTTTCGCCCTTGGATACGATAACAACAGTAAGGTTCTCTTCTGCCGCATCTCCTCTGTCAACATCAAGAAGCTCATCAAGACGGATAAGAGGAATAACGTTACCTCTTAAGTGGATAACTTCTTTATTCTGTACATACTTGATCTCATCTTTGGAAATATTCTCGATTGTCTGGATACTTCCAAGAGGAATAGCGTATTTTTCCTGACCAAGTTCAACCATAAGAGCCTGTACGATAGCAAGTGTAAGAGGAAGTCTTACGATAAAGCTTGAGCCTTCGCCCTTCTTTGTCTTAGCTTCGATGCTGCCGCCAAGGGACTCGATATTTGTCTTAACAACGTCAAGACCAACGCCTCGACCTGAAACGTCTGAGATCTTGTCTGCTGTTGAGAATGATGGAAGGAAAAGAAGATCGATGGTCTCTTTATCTGAAAGAGCCTCTGCCTGCTCTTCTGTAAACATTCCACGCTCAACGGCTTTCTTTTTAACTTTCTCGATATTGATGCCGGCACCGTCATCTCTAACTTCGATGACAACGTTGTTGCCCTCCTGGTAAGCATCAAGGAAAATGCTACCAACCTCAGGCTTGCCAAGCTTAACTCTCTCTTCGTTTGACTCAAGACCGTGGTCTGCAGAGTTACGAAGGAGATGCATAAGAGGATCACCGATCTCGTCTACTACGGTACGGTCAAGTTCTGTATCCTCACCTGTCATGTATAATTCCATCTTCTTATCAAGTTTCTTTGATAAGTCACGGATCATACGTGGGAACTTATTAACTACGCTCTCGATAGGAACCATTCGAACCTTCATAACTGTCTCATGAAGATTTGTGGTAACTGTCTCAAGGTATTCGATCTGTTCATTAAAGCCCTGCATGTCCTTATTTTCGGTATCGCCGCCGGACATACTTACAAGACCGTTCTTGGCAATGATAAGCTCTGATACAAGGTTCATAAGACCATCGAGCTTTTCGATATCAACACGTACCGAACGGTTAACAACTGCTTTTCCTGTAGTTTTTGCAGGAGCTTTTGCTGCTCCGCCTGCTGCTGCAGCCTTAGGAGCTTCTTTCTTCTCTGCAGGTTTAGCTTCTGCAGATTCTTCTTTCTTGTCTCCGCCTTCAACATGGTTGGCAGGATCAACTGCGCCGATAAAGCACTCGCCGATCTCAGAAACAGACATAACTGCTTCTTTGACTTTGTCCATGTCAGCCTCTGTTACAAGGATAAGTGAGAAATCAAAATCAAATCTCTCATCTTCAATATCCTGTACGTTAGGCTCAGCTTTGATAACATCTCCAAGAGGCTCAAGAGCTTTAAATACAAGGAAAGCTCTTGCTGCCTTAAGAAGACAGGTTTCCTGAATGTATACGGTAAGACCGAATACGTTCTTCTTTTCTTCAACAGCTTTTTGTGCTGCATTTGCTTCATGCTCAGCAAGTACAAGGCTGTGATATTTAGCTTTGTCATCTGCAGCTGCAGGTGCCGCTGCTGTAGCTGTTGCTGTCTGCGCAGCTTCTTCTTTTGCTGCCGGTGCCGGAGCTGCTGCTCCGCCTGCGCCTGTTCCGGCTTTAAGAATACGGTCAAGGTCCTGGATGATATCTTCATTATCATTATCACCCTCATCCTGAGTGTTTATGATATTGTCAAGATATCCTTCAAGAGCATCAAGACCACGGAATAAAACATCGACGAGTTCATCGGTAACACCCATCTTGCCTTCACGGATCTCAGAAAAGACATTTTCAAGATCATGGGTAAGACGCTGCATACGCTTATATCCCATGGTTCCTGCCATACCCTTAAGAGAATGGGCAGCACGGAAAATTTCCTGAATAGGTTCCTTGCTGTCAGGCTCTTTTTCGAGTATAAGGATCTGTTCGTTAAGGCTCTGAAGATGTTCCTTGGTTTCATCAACAAAGATTTCTAGGTACTGGCTTACATCCATACTATTGCACCCCCACGGCTCTGGTGATCGCATCGGCTATCATGTTTAAAGGATGTACTTCATCCACAAGTCCCGTTTCGTAGGCCATCTTAGGCATACCGTATACGGTACATGTCTCTTCGTCCTGTGCGATCACGTAAATGTTGTTAGTGTCATTTAGTTGCGTGATTCCCTGTGATCCGTCGCCGCCCATACCTGTAAGAACAACGCAACAGATAAGGTCATAATCGGTGCCCATAAGTGATTCATACATAATGTCAGCGCAAGGTCTAAGACCTCCTCTAGGCGGATCCTTTGAAAGTGTGAGGTAGCTTTCTCCTGCGGACTGTTCAAGTCTCATCTGATAGCCACCCTTAGCCATATATACTTGGCCCTTCTTGATGATCTCACCATCCTGGGCTTCCTTAACCGCTATGGTTCCCATTTCACCGAGTCTGTTAGCTAAAGAAAGGGTGAAACCTTCAGGCATGTGCTGAACGATAAGAACCGGTGCGTCAAGGTTTGCGGGAAGATAAGGTATAACCTGCTGGAGAGCCTTCGGGCCTCCTGTGGAGCAGGCAAGTGCGACAAGCTTTTTGCCCTTTGTAACTTTACGCCTCTCTGATTTAACAAACTGGGGCTTAGGAGGCTCAGGCTTTGGAACAGAGAACCCTGAAAAATCAATCGGTTCTTTGATGGCTGAACAAAGCATGTCAACTATCTTCTTTTTGAAGCTGTCGCTCTTTGCTTCCGCAAATGAATCAGGCTTGGTAACGAAGTCAAAAGCTCCGAGTTCAAGACATCTGATGGTCTCTGCCGCACCTTCACGCGCGATAGTGCTGACAATGATAACAGGAATCTTGATACCGGATTTCTCAAGCTCTTCAAGCATCTGGATACCGTTCATCTTAGGCATGTTAATGTCCAGGATAACAGCTCCGTAGGAGCTATAGTTCTTTTTGATGAGCTCGAGTCCTTCAAGGCCGTTTACCGCTGAATCGGACACAGTAAATCTTTCATCAGAATTTATTATATCAGAGAGCACCCTTCTCATGAGTGCAGAGTCATCAATTATTAAAATATTCTTACAATTTGCGCTCATATTAGTTACCTCTCTCTCTTTTTCTCTTTTTTCTGTCTTCTTCAAAAACAAATCTTATTATCTCTTCTCTTTCGACAGTTGACAGTTTTATAAACTGGGCTCTGTTTTCAAAAAATCCCGGTTTCTTTTCAATCGGAGCCGAAGAAAGATTTCTTGCAAGGATCTTGTGGTTTCTGGCCTCAGGTCCGTTTACAAGTTCCATAGAAAGAAGGATGATATCTCCTTTGTGCTTTTCAACTTTTGTAATATAGCAGATACCGCCTCCCGAGATATCGGTTATCATACCGGTCTCCCATTCATCCTGCTTTATGGCGATGCTGTTAATAAGGTAATCCATCTTTGCCATGGAAGAAAGATCCCTTTCTGCTTCTTCTAATATCTCACGCTCTTTTTCCGTAAGGACATGGGACTGAATGTCAAGTACGCATTCCACCCTGAAAAAACGCCTTCTTTGAAGCTTCTCAAGAGATGAAACAAGTTCTACAACAAGGATACCCATTCCCTCGTCTGAAAACCTGTCTTTAACCGTAGCCTTTGACATATAAGTGCCGACCTTGGTATAAAAGTACATAGAGTAGGTTTCTCCCGCTCCTAAAGGAACGATCCTGCTCTTATCCATCGGCATTAATATTTTTATTGTTTTTTCATCCACAAAATCAAGGATCCTGCTGGTAAGAGCCATAAGCTCCCCGTCCTTGTTTACCGCATTCTCCCACTTAAGGACATCGATCTTATCCCCAATCCCCAAAGTATCTGAAATCATATCCTTTTTGCCTCCCGTGATTTATTGTCTTCTTCCGAGTACTGAAAAAAACAGTCCCGCTATCCCTCTTCTTCCCGATGGTGCCACCGGTTCAAGGCCAAGCATTTTTGAAGCAAGGTTTTCAAACGACCTTGCAGCCTGCGATTCCGGATATGATGCCATAACCGGTTTTTGCATCATCACAGACTTGACCATAAGATTGTCTTTTGGAACGCTTCCAAGGTAGGAAATTGAAATATCAAGGAATTTTCCTACTACAAGGCTAAGCTTGTTGTAAAGTTCAAGACCCTCATCGGGATCTCCCACTCTGTTTGCTATAAGCTGAATTTTAGAGTGTTCCTTTACAAATGCCGTCTTTTTGTTAAGCGTCTTTAAAAGAGCATAGGCATCAGTGATTGATGTAGGCTCCGGAGTAGCTACAAGAAGCACCTCAGAAGACGCCATGACAAATTCCATAACCGCGTCACTTATACCTGCTCCCGTATCGATTATTATTATATCGCTTAGCTCATCAAGTTCTGTTAGCCTGGCTGAAAGATTGATAAGCTGTTCTTTGCTAAGGTTTGTCATTTCCTGAATGCCGGAGCCGCCGGATATAAACCCGATGCCGTTTGGCCCTTCAGTAATGATATCTTTTATACTTTTATTTCTGAACATAAGGTCAGCAAGGTTGCTTGTAGGTCTCACTCCAAGCATAACCTCAACGTTTGCAAGACCAAAATCCGCATCAAGGATTATGACCCTTCTTCCCTGCTTTGCAAAAGCGATCGCAAGGTTGACGGCCACACTTGACTTGCCTACGCCACCCTTTCCGCTTGTAACTGTGATAACACGCGCATTTATCGGAGTAGGCTTACTGTTTCTGACCAGTTCTCTGAGTGCTGTTGCCTGATCCATATTATCCCCCTTTAAGATTACGTAAGGTTACGTATTATCGCCGCCGGATAAAAGCTGCTTTGCGATGGCCTGGGCATCTACCCTGCCTATATCGTCGGGAACCTGCTGTCCCCAGGTCATATAAGATAAAGGCGCGCCCGTAAGCATCCTTACGTTAAACATACAGCCGATGGCTCCTGTTTCATCAAGTTTTGTAAATATAAGCTTAAAGCCCGTAAATTCACTGTATGTTTCTACGATACGAACAAGATCCTTGTATTTTGTAGCTGCTGAAAGAACAAGGAAAACTTCCCTCTCGTTTTCAGGGATCGCATCAATAAATCTCTTTATATCCTCTGTCTGTTCTTTGTTTTTGTGGCTTCTTCCCGCTGTATCAATAAGTACCATATCAAAGCCGTCCATCTCAGGCTTTGCATCAGAAAGCTCTGATGCAGAATATACAACCTTTAAAGGAACAGAAAGAATACCCGCATATGTGTTAAGCTGCTCAACTGCCGCGATACGGTATGTATCTGCAGTAAGAAGAGCAAGATTGGTCTTTTTAACAAGCTTGAAAAGAGATGCGATCTTTGCTATGGTTGTTGTCTTTCCAACGCCTGTAGGCCCGATAAAGAAGATATACTTAACGTCTTTGCCGATGTCTTCAAGAGAAAACGGCGTTCCAAGCTTAAGAACTATCTTCTGATATACCGCAGCAAGTACGTTGTCTATGGTAGCATCCTTTTTAAGGGAACCCTCTATCTCGCCGATAAGCTCATTTGCGTATGTTTCGTCAACTTCGCTGGCAAGAAGCTGATTGTATATAAGCTGAAGACAGGCTATACGCTTTTCGCTTGCCATATCCTTCTCTTCCTGGATATCTTTGCTTTCAGTGTCTTTTTCTTTATCTTCCGAAGGCTCTTTTGCAAGCGCTTCAAGGTCATTTTTAAGGCTTGCGCTCTCTTTTGATGAGGAAGCCGTTGCTGCCACCTGCTCTTCTATAAGCTTTGCAAGGGAATTAAGCTTTTGCTCTATGGCTGATTCTTCCTGAGGAGGCTTTGCCACGCTTTCTCTTTCCTTTGCCTCTTTTTTGTATGTAATATTTTCTTCAAGTCCTGCGGTAACCTCGTAGTAAGGCTTTTTAAACAGCTTATAAAAACCTTTTGGTTTTACGATGCGCCTGTGCATGATAACGGCGCTTTCCCCAAGGTCTCTTTTAGCTGCTTCCACAGCCTCATTTTCAGTTGTCCCCTGATACTTTTGTAATATCATTCTTTAGTCACCATCCCAACAGATTGGAGTTCAACATCGGATTCCACCTCGTTGTATGAAACCACGATAAGGTCCGGAAAATAGTCCTGGGTAAGCTTCTTAAAATACATACGGACTATTGGAGAAGCAAGTATGATAGGCTGCTTACCAAGCTCTTCGAGCTTTTCGATCTGTCCTCTTGTGGAGTTGATGATCTTTTGAGCCTCATCAGGCTCAATGGTAAGGTAAGCTCCGTTTTCCGTCTGTTTAACGGAATTCATGATAGTCTGCTCAACCTCCGGGTCAAGAGTTACAACGCTGGTACTCTCTCCGTTTGGAAAATATTTTCCGCTGATGGCACGTTTAAGTGCCTGTCTTACGTATTCTGTAAGTACATCCGTATCTCTTGTGGTAGGAGCATAATCTGCAAGAGTCTCAAATATTGTAACAAGATCTCTTATGGAAATGCCCTCCATAAGGAGATTCTGGAGTACTTTCTGTATCTCGCCAACCCCAAGGAGCTTAGGCACAAGCTCGCTTATAAGGGTTTCGTTTGCATCTTTTATGTTGTTGATAAGATTTTGTACATCCTGCCTTGTGAGAAGCTCGTGAATGTGGCTTCTGACGATTTCGGTAAGATGAGTGGCGATGATGGAAGGCGGGTCTACTACTGTGTAACCCATGGCCTCTGCACGCTCTCTCTGGCTTTCTGTTATCCAGATGGCAGGAAGATGGAAAGAAGGCTCAAAGGTAGGGATACCTGTAATCTCTTCCTCTACATAGCCGGGGTTCATGGCCATATAGTGGTCAAAAAGGATCTCGCCTTCACTGACCTGTACACCTTTTATCTTGATAACATACTGGTTTGGATTGAGCTGGATATTATCACGAAGACGGATAATAGGAACCACGCATCCAAGCTCAATAGCTATCTGTCTACGTATCATAACAACCCTGTCAAGAAGGTCGCCGCCCTGGTTGACATCTGCAAGAGGAATGATACCGTAACCAAACTCAAGCTCAATAGGGTCTACGTTAAGAAGAGCATTAACATTTTCAGGCTTCCTGATCTCTTCTGCCGCAACTTCTTCCTCGTTAACCTGCTCTCCTATAGCCTCGGTAGCTATCTGTCTGTTTATCATAACGCCGGCAAGTATAAACATAACTCCGTAAAATACGAAGATAAGAGCAGAAAGCGGAGTAAAAAGTCCAAGGAGCATCATGGCTGCTCCGACTATATAAAGCACCTTTGGAATGGAGAAAAGCTGTTTAACAAGCACATCTCCAATATCTGATTCCTTGCTTACCTTTGTTACAAGTATACCTGTTGCAAGGGAAATAAGGAGTGAAGGCACCTGGCTTACAAGGCCGTCACCGATGGTAACTATGGTGTAGTTATTTAAGGCCTGGGTGGCGTCCATGCCCTGCATAAGCATACCTGTTGCCATACCGCCCGCAAAGTTGATAAGGGTAATAATAAGTCCTGAGACCGCATCTCCTTTAACGTACTTCGTAGCACCGTCCATAGAACCAAAGAAGGCTGCCTCGTCCTGAATCTTCTGACGTCTTTCTCTTGCCTGATCGTCTGAAATGGCACCGGTGTTAAGATCGGCGTCTATGGCCATCTGTTTACCCGGCATAGCATCAAGTGTAAATCTTGCAGAAACTTCCGCAACACGCTCAGAACCTTTGTTGATAACAAGGAACTGAACAAGTATGAGTATGATAAATACGATTATTCCGACTACAAGGCTTCCGCCTCCCACGAATTCACCAAAAACCTGGACCACATTACCGGCTTTACCGGAAATAAGGATAAGTCTTGTGGAAGAAACATTAAGCGAGATACGGAAAATGGTGGTAATAAGGAGAACCGTAGGGAAGCTTGACATCTCAAGGGCTTCTCTTGAAAAAAGCGCGGTAAACATTATCACCATGGCAAGTGCAAGGTTAAGCGCCTGCATAACATCAAGTAAAAATGCAGGAATAGGGATAATAAGGAAGATGATAACGCAGAGCATGAGGGCTCCAAGTCCGATATCTGATTTTTTCATGCTCTCATCTCCTATCCCTTAATATTTCTAATATAAATCTAGCTTGCCTCTAAGGTCTTGTTTTTAACCCTGTATACATATACAAGCACGTCAGCCACCATCTGATAAAGCTCAGGCGGTATCTGATCCCCTATCTCCACATTAAAGTAGAGCATACGTGCAAGAGGCTTATTTTCCACTATAACGATGTCATACTCTGCGGCTTTTTCCTTAATGGTACGAGCCACATAGTCGGCACCCTTTGCCACGATAACCGGGGCTTCATCTCTTTCTCTGTCATACCTTACCGCAACCGCAAAATGGGTAGGGTTGGTGATGACTACATCTGCTGTAGGGAGTTCCTGCATCATTCGTCTTCTTGATGCTTCCCTCATCTTCTGACGGATCTGACCCTTGATCTGAGGATCACCCTCGCTCTGTTTAAACTCGTCTTTGATCTCCTGCTTTGTCATACGCATCTCTTTTGCAAACTTCATCTTCTGGTAGATAAAATCCGCAATGCCGATGATAAGAAACATGGCAGAAAGTTCAATGGCAAGATTAAGAACTTCATTGTAAAGTCCGGTTAGTGCCGTATTAAAGCTGATATCATAAAGGTTAAGCAGATACGGCCATTTATCTTTCATGGCGTTAAAAACAACGATCATTATCATGCCGATCTTTAAAACCGACTTAACAAGTTCAAAAATCTTGTCTGCAGAAAACATCTTTTTAAATCCGCTTATGGGATTAAGTTTATTAAACTTTGGCATAAGCGGTTTTCCTGTAACCTGCCAGGAAAACTGAAGTGCATTGCCGAGGAAGCCTATTACCATACAAGCAGCCACCACAGGAAGCACGCACTTAGCGGTAAGAAGCACCGCTTCAAGGAAAACCCCAAGGGTTGTAGCTATATTAAACTCCTGTCTCGTAAGCTCAGGAATCTTTTTCAAAAAAACATCAAAGCTCTCAACAAAACCTCTTCCAACAAAGCCTCCAAATACCTTAAGGCAAAGGAAAGCGGCAAGAAGCGATAAGCCGTTTACAAGTTCTACACTTCTTGCAACCTGGCCCTCTTTTCTGGCATCCTGCAGTTTTTTGGGAGTGGCTTCTTCAGTTTTTTCTCCGCCGGGACCATCCTCGGCAAAGAACTGAAGGTTAAGCTCTAAGATCATAAACAATCACCATCTTTATCTCATCATAACCACGGCTTTTTCAAAGAAAGTCTTCATCTCGTTAATTATAAAATCGGTAACGCCGGGAAGCAGGCCGATAATAAGTACCATAACCGCAAGTCCCGCAAATATCTTTATCTGCATACCGATAACAAACATATTCATCTGAGGTGCAACCTTAACCATAACTCCAAGCACAACATTGATAAGGAGCATGGTGCCGTATACAGGAAGCACGATCCTGAAGGCTATAAGGAAAAAGTCTATAAGAAAACTTCCTGCAAGGGTATAAATGTCTTCGTGAATATTAACCCCCGCCACAGGGATGATCTTGTAGGTATCAGCAAAGGCCCTGATGAGGAAATAATGGAAATTCATAACAAGCAGCATAAGTGTAAGGAAATATGTATATATATTACCTGTAATACTGCTCTCAACCTTTGTTACAGGGTCAAACTCCGTAACCATGGAAAGTCCGATCTCCATATCGATTATACGGCCCGCAAAGCCTACTATTGACATAACTATATTGGTAAAGTATCCAAGTATAAGCCCGCAAAGAGCTTCTTTTACGGCAAGCACCGCAAAGCCCACCACCCCTGTATATTGCAGTGGCAAAACAGGAACGGTATTAAATATTAGGATTGAAAAAACTATCGAAAACCCGGCTTTAAGCCTGTTTGGTACGTCTGCTATCCTGAAAATAGGGGAAGAAAATGCAAAACCGGAAGTCCTTACCACGATCAAAAGGAAAAACTCAAGGTTTTCTACAGTAAAGGCAAACTGCTGCATTTATCAAACTCCTATGAACTTTCCAAAACTCTGAAACAGCCTTGTGGCAAACTCTGAAATGGTGGTCATGATCCATCCGCCGGTTAAGATCACCATAAGCAAAGTAACGATAAGCTTTGGCACAAAGGTAAGTGTCTGCTCCTGAATAGAGGTAATGGTCTGAAATACCGAGATAACAAGACCGACTACCATCGAAGCAAGAAGCATAGGCGCGGAAACCTTAAGAATAATAAGGACCGTCTCCCTGGCAATATCTATGACTGTATCAACACTCATCTAAAAGCCCCCCTATCTTACAAAAGTCTTAACAAGTTCGCCGATTATAAGATCCCAGCCATCAACAAGGATAAAAAGAAGGATCTTAAACGGCATGGATATGGTCGTAGGCGGAAGCATCATCATACCCATACTCATAAGGGTAGATGAGACCACCATATCGATTATCAAAAACGGAACGTAAATACAAAAACCGATTATAAACGCGGCCCGAAGCTCGCTGATTATAAACGCAGGAATAAGCACCGTAGAAGGAATGTCATCGGCGGTGCTTACGCTGTCAATCTCAGCAATATCAAGGAAAAGCTTGATATCTTTATCTTTTGTCTGTTTGAGCATAAACTCACGCATAGGTTTCATGCCCTCATCAAAAGCTTCTCTTGCGGTTATTTCTCCTGCCTCAAGAGGTTTTATGGCAACATCGTTTACCTTGGTAAAGGTAGGCGCCATAATAAAGAGGGTCAGGAAAAGAGCAAGACCTATAAGCACCTGGTTTGGGGGTGTAGTCTGAGTGGTGAGAGCACTTCTTACAAAGTGAAGTACCACTATTATCCTCGTAAATGAAGTAAGCATTATGAGGATGGCAGGTGCTAAGGAAATTACCGTAAGAGTCAGCAAAATCCGAAGGGTAGCGGCCATTCCGCCATCTTCGGAATTTGTGGTAAAATTAATGCCTATTTCATAAGGCACGGTGTCGGAGGTAACATTTTCCGTAAGCTCGCTTTGGTTACCCACCCTTCCCGTAGCAGAAACAGGCACAGCAAAAATAAAGGTTAATACAGTTATGAGTGCAAGAAGCAGGTTAAATCCGATAACCATGTTCTTCCAGTATTTACCAACTAATCTCATAATATCAACCTTTACTTATTCTTTTTTATATTCTTTAGTACTTCAATAAACGATACCGGCACACCTTCAGAAGGCGCGGCAGACATAACTTCCACATCTTCGGGATTAAGCTCTGTAAGCATCTCGATGTTGTCTTTAGTAACCGCTATACAAAGGAAACGCCCGGCGACCTCAACTATCTGAATATACTTGTTAGGAGCAATCCTGTAAGTCTCAATGACTTTGATATTCTTTGACGAAAAACGGTCACCGGTCTGTTTCGCTATAAACCTCGTGGTATAATATGTCGCTATCAATATAAGGACAAGTGCAACGACAAGTCCAATAACTTCCGCAATAGCAGCTAAAGTATCCATTAGCCTACGGCTTTCTTAACAGCCTCAAGTACACGGTCTGCCTGGAAAGGCTTAACAATAAAGTCTTTAGCTCCCGACTGGATTGACTCGATAACCATAGCCTGCTGACCCATTGCAGAACACATGATAATGTTTGCACCCGGATCTGTCTCTTTGATCTTTTTAAGAGCCTGGATTCCATCCATCTCCGGCATAGTGATATCCATCATTACAAGGTCAGGCTTTGTTTCGTTGTACTTTTCAACTGCTTTAAGGCCATTTTCAGCCTCGCCTGCGATGTTGTAGCCATTCTTTGTAAGAATGTCCTTGATCATCATTCTCATAAATGCTGCGTCATCACAAATTAAAATGTTCTTTGCCATAGTTTCTCTCCTATCTAAAATGAAATTAACGCACGATCTCAGTAAGCCTTATACCGAAGCTGTCTTCAATGACAACAACTTCGCCTTTGGCAACGTACTTGCCATTAACGAGAACATCAATTGCTTCTCCTGCAAGTTTATTTAATTCTATAATGGTTCCCGGTGAAAAATCAAGTATTTCTTTTATAGATTTATTTGTTCTGCCAAGCTCAACAGAAACTTCAAGGGGTACATCCATGATAAGATCGATGTTTTCCTGCTGCATAACAGGATTGATACCCGGATTAAAGTTCTGGAACTGAACCGGTGCAACATTGACATTAGGCATAGGCTGCTGCTGCATCATCTGCATCTGCATAGCCTGCATAGTAGCCATATCCATCTGAGGCATCTGCATCTGTGGCATAGGTGCAGGCTGCGGAGCTGCGGAAGGAGCTGCGGCCTGAGGAGCCGGAGCAGGACTTGGAGCAGGCGCAGGGGCAGGAGCCGGAGCTTCCTGCGCAGGCATGCTTAAGGCCTCATTGCTTTCAATAAACTTCTTAAAGAGGTCTCTAGCAAAGTCAAACGGATAGAGCTGCATAAGCTCACTATCGATAAGATCTCCTATCTCAAGTCTGAAGGAAACCTTAACAAAATCTCCTCTAAGGAAATCTGAAAGATTCTCACTTGAAATAGTGTCATTTAAATCTATAAGACTAGCAACCGGTGGGCTGATATCCACTTTCTTTTCAAGCATTGAAGAAATCGAAGTGGCAGCTGAACCCATCATCTGGTTCATAGCCTCACAGATCGCGGAAAGGTGAAGGTCGGTAAGCTCGGAATCTTCCGTGTTGGTACCGTCTCCTCCCATCATCAGGTCAGTAATTATTTTAACATCTTTTTCACGAAGAATCAAAACATTATTACCGTCAAGTCCTTCGATGTAACTGATCTGAATGAAAACGCAAGGTCTGTCGTACTTTTCCGAGATATCATTCCATGTAGCATAGGAAATACTCGGAGTAGTAATATTAACTCTTTGATTCAGCAGAGTAGAAAGGGTCGTCGCAGCAGTGCCCATGGAGATATTGGATATCTCACCAACGGCATCTTTCTCTTCGGATGTAAGGGAATCGCCCGCAGTGGTGGCCTCGGCGGAATCTCCGCCATCGTCCATGCTTCCTAAGAGGGCATTGATCTCATCCTGAGTAAGCATCTGATCCATTCACTCACTCCTCCTCTCTAATAACTTCAGTGAGTCTGGCAGCATACAGATCCGAAGAAGAACCCGGCAGAGCCTTGAACTTTCGGATATTGCCGACATACACATCCATCTCGTCGTCTACCTTAGTATTCAGTCTTATGACGTCTCCAACCTGTAGGTTCATAAAGTCATTGACCGAAACCACGCTCTTACCAAGCATAACTCTGACAGGAATCTTGGCCTTGGCGATAGCCACTTCGATAAGCTCGTTGTACTTTTCGTCGTCTTTGACCTGAAGGTTCGCAAACCAGAACTTGGTGTTGAGCCTGTCTATAACATCTTCAAGAACAGCATACGGAAGACAGAAGTTCATAAGTCCTTCGACGTTGCCTATCTTGATATTAAGCGTAACGATCGCCGTCATCTCCTGAGGCGATATGATCTGCGCAAACTGTGAGTTGGTCTCTATTCGAACAAGTCTTGGTTCGATGTCTACCACATTATGCCACGGTTCGCGGAGAAGATTGGTACAAACATTGAAAATTCTTTCCATGACCACAAGCTCGATCTCAGAAAAGTCTCTCGTTTTATCAAGAGGCGCTCCCGTTCCGCCAAGAAGTCTGTCTATCATGGCGTAACCGAGGTTTTCTGCAAGCTCGATGATTATGTTGCCGTCAAGCGGTGCGAAATTAACAATACCAAGGAGCACCGGGTTACTTAAGGCATTTGAAAACTCCGAATAGGCAACCGCCTCAGAGTTTACCACTTCAACCTGTACGTTCTTACGAAGGTAAGCCGGGAAGTTGGTGGAAATAAGTCTTCCGTAGTGCTCAAAAATAGTCTCAAGAGTACGGAGGTGTTCTTTAGAGAACTTCGACGGTCTCGCGAAGTCGTAATTCTTAACCTGCTTTTCGCCGGAATCTTTTAATTCGTCGGTGTCAAGTTCACCGCTAGAGATGGCTGCAAGGAGGTTATCTATCTCGTTTTGTGAAAGGACGTCACCCATCCTGTCACCTCCTAAAAAAGTTACTCAATTTCATGAAACGCAAATATGTGCAAAGTACTGCACGAACCCGAAAGTCTGAAAACAAGGTAAGTTCACACATTACTTGCACTATTTATAGTATTATAACATTACGAAATCACAAAATAAAGTATTTTTTGCAAATTTATTGAAATCTTAAATTTTTAAAACTGATATCAGCTATTGTCTGAGTTTCAAATCTCTTTTGAAGCTGCTTTAAGATTTCGTCTTTGATAAGATCACGGTTGTTTTGTGCCTCATCCTTTGTATATTTTGCAAAGTTATCAGTTACGATCTCTGAGATCGTAGTTGAGTAATTGGCAAGGTTGGTATTAAGATCCGCATAATCTTCACCCTTAGAGTTAAGGTAAACCGTAACACTGTCGATGATGGCAAAAGGATCGTTCTTTTCGCCCTCTACCTTTTTAAGGTTTATGGTAAGTGTACCGGCAAATTCCACTGCGGTAAGGTCTGACATCGAAACAGTGTACTTAGGGTCAGGAGACTCAAGCTCAAGATCGATGATGGAGGCCACCTGTGAAATAAGGTTGTTGGTTGCTTTAACGGTAGGAACTACCGAAAACACAACCATAGCCGTAAGGGCGAGGTTAAGTATGCAAAGCGCTATAACCACAACCGTAAGCATATTTTTCTTCATGTTATTACCACCTTTAAGTTTAATTTATCCGGTTATAGATCTTAATTTCTACTCTTCTGTTCTTCTGGCGGCCCTCAGGCGTAGCATTGCTTGCTATTGGTGCATATTCACCTTTACCTGAAGCTTCAAGCTTTGACGGGCTCATCTTGCAGTTTGCCACAAGGTAATCATAAACCGCACAGGCTCTTGCCGATGAAAGCCAGAGATTGTTTTTGTACTTTTCAACAGAAGTCTGAGGAACGTTATCTGTATGTCCCTCTATCATTATATCATAATCTTCAAATCTTTTAAGCATTTCTCCCGCTTTGTTAAGAATAGGTCTTGCGGCCTCTTTAACTTCTGCGGAACCGGAATCAAAAAGAAGGTAGCCGCTTATGGACATCTGAACAAAATTGTAATCGGAATTATCCATACCAAGCTCAACATAATCTGTAAGATCGTACTTGTCTACAAGATCCGAAACCTTCGAATAAAAGGCTTCCGTTGCTTCTTTTTGCTGCTGCGTGTACTGCTCTACTATTTCTTTTGCGGTAAGTTCTTCGCTCTTTTTATCATCGGTGTTACCGCCGGTCTCTTCTCCGTCATCATCGTACTCTGTAGCTGCCTTACCCATACTTGAGTAATATTCGCTAAGCTCGTTAAGCTGGCTTACGCCGCTTGAAATAAGCACGCCCTGATCAAGAGCCGAGCCGCCGCCGGAAAATACGGAGAAAGTATTGTTAAGAGATTCAACAACCTTCTCGTACTTAGCCGAGTCTACACTTGACATTGAGAAAAGCAAAACGAAGAAACACAAAAGGAGGTTCATAAGGTCTGAGAATGTGGCCATCCAGGCAGGAGAACCAGCAGGAGCCTCTTCTTCCTTTTTCTTCTTTGCCATTATTCCTCACCGCCTTCGTTTGTATTAAGGGCTTCTCTATCCTTAGGTGCAAGGAATGATTTAAGTTTTTCTTCGATAACACGTGGGTTCTCGCCGGCCTGAATTGAAAGGAGACCTTCAACGAGAACTTCCTTCATCTTTATCTCATAAGCATTGTGAGATTTAAGTTTGTTTGCAACAGGAGTACATATCCAGTTTGCAAGGAGTGAACCGTAGAATGTGGTTACGAGAGCAACCGCCATCTGAGGTCCGATGGAGTTAGGATCCGAAAGGTTTTTAAGCATGTTGATAAGACCGATAAGGGTACCGATCATACCCCAGGCAGGACCCGCAGCACCAAGGCTGTCCCAGAATCCTATCTTTCCTTTATGTCTGTCTTCGATACACACAAGCTCCGTCTCCAGGATACTTCGTACAAGCTCCGGATCGGTACCGTCTACTACAAGAAGAACGCCCTTTTTAAGGAAGGCATCTTCAAGTCCGCCGGCAGCCTCTTCAAGAGCAAGAAGACCGTCTTTACGGGCTATGTTTGAAAGATCGATGATAGTCTTTATTATATTTGCCTCATCTGCCTGCATAGGCTTGAAAATGAGGGTGATACTCTTAAGTCCGTCTACGAATGCTTTAATGTCATCCTGTGCCATAAGCATTGTAAAGAGCGCACCACCGAAGGTGATAAGTGCGGACGGTGGATCGAGGAAAGATTTAATGGCTGCGAAACCTTCCTTACCACTGACCATACCAAAGATCATGAGGGCAAGGGCACCCAGCATACCAATCAAACTCGCGATATCCAAAAAACAACACCTGCCAATCTATCTTGTAATGATATTTAGTAAAAATCAAAAATGATCCTAATATTCACGTTTAACTATATTTTATCCGACTTTGCAAATAATGTCTACTTTTTTTAGAAAAAAACAACAAAATGCCTAATAGGGAATCAGGTCTTTTCTTTTTATGGAAAAGACCCGGTTCCCATGTTAGTCAAAACTCATTATTATCTCTTAAGGTTTATAAGTTCTTCAAGTAAAGTATCTGAAGTTGTGATTATACGGCTGTTTGCCTGGAAACCACGCTGTGTTGTGATCATATCCGTAAACTGTGCGGAAAGATCAACGTTACTCATCTCAAGTACACCTGTTGAAAGTGAACCGCCGCCGGTCTTAGGATCCTGACCGATACCGTCAAATCTTCCTGAGTTCTGAGTTTCCTTAAACATTGAATTACCAACTGCTTCAAGACCTGCAGCATTTGCAAATTTAGCAACTGCTATCTGGCCAAGGAGCTTTAAGTCGCCGTTATCGTATGAACCGTAGATACGTCCTGAATCATCGATTGAAACGCCTGACATGTTACCGGCCTTCTTACCTTTTCCAAGACCGTTTACATCACCCATGGTTGACTCGATGCTTGAGCTTCCTGATGAAGCAAACATTGTAAGCTGTGAAAAGTCGATCTCGATCTCTTTAAATGGGTTTGGTGTGTTTTCAAGCTTAAGTTTAAGCTTCTTTGCCACCTGATCGCCTGTAAGTCCGCTGGCATCTGTCTCGCCTGCGTTCATAAGGCTCTTAAAGTAACCGTTGTTTCCGTCAAAGCAAACATTAAATGATAATGCTTCATTTCCCGATCCTGCTGTAAGGTCAAGATTCTTTTCTTTGATTTCACCGTCTACTGCAGGCTGAGCTACGGAAACTTCTGCAGAGGCATCTGCTGAAGCAGAAATACCAACCTGCCATCCTGACTGCTGATATGTGATCTCACCCGCATCATCAACTGTCTGGTCTACGAATACGGATTTGTTGTTCTGATCTACGATATCTTTAAGTTTAACTGTATAAGCATCAGTACTTTCAGCTGTCTGAGTCATAACAAACTTAGCTGTGTAAGCATATCCGAGGCTGTCATAAAAGCCGATCTGAAAAGCTTTTCCCGATGAACCTGCAGCTATCTGGGTATCCTTCTTATCGATATTACCTGAAAGATATGAAGCTGTAGTTGCAACAGGCTGTGCATAAAGGTTTTCAGGAGACATGATCTTAAGAGCTGAAACTGTATCAGATTTTGTCTTTGTCTCGTCATCAGGGTCAACCTGCCATCCCATTACGGTAGCGCCTGTAGCTGTACAAAGAGTACCGTTTGCATCAACTGTAAAAGCACCGCTCTTTGTAAAATAGTTTGTTCCGCCGTTGTTAACGATAAAGAAGGTATTGCCGTTTATCATAACGTCAAATGGGTTATTTGTTGTCTGAGAACCACCTGTTTCGGTGATATTCTTAGAAATTGCAGCCACGTTAGATCCAAGACCTATCTGCTTTGCGTTGATACCTGCAGAACCTGTCATCTCGTTAGGTCCTGAAGCTGCCTGAGTTGTCTGATAAAAGACATCTGAAAATGTTACTGAACTTGCTTTAAAACCAACTGTATTAACGTTGGCGATATTGTTACCGATTACATCCATTCTGGTCTGGTGGGTCTTAAGGCCCGCAACACCAGAGTACATTGATCTCATCATAATGAGTGACCTCCTTAGTATGGGTGGTGCTACTTAGGTAGCACATGTAGTTCCTTCTGTCAGTCGGGAACTTCTAAGCCTCCATAAAGGTCCGGCTTAGGCTATTACTGCTCCGTCTATATTGGTAAAGATCTTGTCATCACTTTCACCGACTGCCGTAACAACGGTGTTGTTCTTAACATTTACTATAAATGCAAGATTGTCAACCACAACAAGGGATTCATTTATTCCTTTGGCTCTTGCACGTTCTGTGCCGCCCTGAAGTCTTTCCATCTGACCCTTTGAAAGGTCGATATTTCGACTTACAAGCCTTTCGCTTGCATGTTTCGAAAACTTAAGCTCGCCATAAGACTGTTCGCTTTTTTCTGCGAGGATCTGATCAAAGCTTTTTCCGTTAAGTTTGGCATCAGGCTTGCTAACGGGCTTTTGTTTTAAAAACTGACCCTGGACCTGTTCGATTGAACCAAATCCGCGATTAACGTTTGTCATCAGCCTTCCTCCTCACTCTTTTTAGCTTCTTCGTTTTCGATGTAAGTCTTATCCACAATAGATACGACTTCTTCCATGGAATAAAGCGTTCCGCCTACTGAAAGCATCGCTTTGTTATCCTTGATGTTTACAAAATCAACTTCGCCTGTAACTGTCTTGTAGTCACCTGCAGCGTCTTTAGTCTGAATGATAACTGTCTGTCCCACAAGGTTAAGTGCCTGTGAGTTGGTAAGTGTCCTGTTCATATTCTGCATCTCTTCAAGTGAAGAATATGTAGCAAGCTGTGATACCCATTCAGTATCCTTTGTAGGCTCAAGCGGGTCCTGATTTTGCATCTGTGTGACAAGTAATGTTAAAAATGTATCCTTACCCAGGGAGTTCATTTCGGCGGCTGTTTTGGTCTTTTTATCTTCATTTGACTGCTGATTTAAAATACCGTTTGTTACATCAGCCGTATACTTAAATGTTTTATCTCCTATTTCCATACATTTTTCCTTTCGTTATCCGAAGTAATCCACTCTGTATCCGTAGAGTCTCGGATCGATTCGTCTTGTCTGCATTTCTTCTTCCTGTCCTTCGATTCCGTCCACCTTGGCATTGATCTCGTCTAAAGTAAGAGTTCTTCTGCTCTTCTTCTTTTCTTCCTGACCGTTGTTCTTTCCTTCTTCTTCATCTCTTGTAAAGTTAAAGTCTGAAACATTGATCTCAACGGATTCAACTTTAAGGCCCTGCTCTTCGAAGGTCTGTTTTAATGTGGTAAGCTGTGCTTCAAGATTTTCTTTTGCCACCTGGTTCTCACAAGAGATCCTTGCTGTCATGTTACCGTTTTTATCGGTTACTGAAACAGCTACTCTTCCGAGGCTTTCAGGGTTAAGCATAAATTCCATCGTGGTGCTTTCAGGAGTGATATCTGTTTTGATATGGTCCATAACCTGATCTAAGATCTCAAAGTTATTAAATCCATCCGAATACTGCATCATCTCTTTAGCGCCAGATAGCTTATTAACTGCATCTGAAAGCTTTTCAAAGAAAGAATTAAAACTTACATTTTCATGTGAGTGTGATACGTGAAGATTTTCTTCTTCCTTATCGCCTGTCTCAGCTTTGGTTTCTGTCTCGCTTTGCGCCTCTACCGTTACTTCCACAGGGGCTTCATTTTTACCTGTATCGACAAGTTCTAAAGCATTTTCATCGTTCTTTTCGGTCTCGATCTTAACTTCGTTAAGTTCAAGCGGTTTAAATGTTACAGGGAAGAATTCTTCAAGTCCTTTAAACCTGTCAATGAAGTCATTTACAAAACTCTGATCTTCAGGAATTCCTATAAACTGATAAAGGCTTTCAACCTTCACATCAATCTCGGTCATCATGAGGAATGCATCTTCGTTTGTAAGAAGTCCGCTAATGTCGTTCATTCCGGTAAAATCAAGCAGCATCTTGTAGTTGGTATCTTTTGAAAGCAGATCCACAAGTTCAAGATTCTTTCCCTGAAGCCAGTCTGTGATCTCATTTACAGGAACATCAAGTACTTCATTTGCAAGTTCGTTTGCAAACTGCATCATGATCCCTGCGAGCTCTTCCATGACTTCTTTAAGATCTTCATCATTTGGGATATCGGCTGTCACTGCAGTTTCTTCAGGTTTAACGTCCGTAGCTTTGGTGCTTTCAGCTTTGTTTGCGTTACTGTCATTTACAGGTTTACCCACGCTCTTTGGCTGCTCTGTCCCGGCATCTTTAGCTTTGACATTTTTGTCAGTGACCTCTTTTGCGCCTGCGTCTTTCTTCACGGAATTATTTACCGCATCTTTAAACGATGCATCCGAAAGCTTTCCAGAAGCTCTGACGCTTCCAAATGATACCCGCACGTCTGTGCTTACCATTTGAGTCATAACATTTCGAGTCATTTTACGCCTCCTTCTTTATTCAGTTAACAATGTGCGCTTTTGCTCTAAAAGCAAAAATATGTCAGGGAAATATTTCATCTCCCTGACATATATTTCGGCTTATATAAAAGATTACTTGAGTTATTTTTAAAGAAAATTTTTTGTTATTTTTGTAACCTAATCAAGGTTCATAACAGATATCTTTTTGGTGATCTTAGCCGCCATATCGGCCTCCATCTCTGCAAGGATGGCGCCTGCTTCTTTTGTCTTCATGTTCATAAGGATCTTGGCTACAAGATCAAGGTCACCTGTCATCTCAGAAAGGATCTTTGCCGCATTCTTTGGCTTCATGCTCTTATACATGGCTGCCTGCTCCTGTATTCGCTTATCAGCCTGTATCTGCTGCACAACCTGCCTGTAGATCTCTTCTGCATTTTCAGGGCTTATCTCTTCGTAATACTGCTTGTAGGCTTCAAGCCCCGGCGCCTGATCTGCAAAGACCACGTTTTTATCAAACTCGTAGACTCTCTTTTCAAAGGCAAGCTGCTTATCTTCAAATTCTTTGAGTCTTTCGATCTCGTTTTGAAGTTCGGATATCTTGTTTGTATCTCCGTCACTTTCTTCAGACATGGAAGAAACCATAGCTTCAAGCTCTTCTATTCGTTTCATTGCCTCCGTAAGGTTGCGGTAAGGATAGTTATTTTCCTCTGCAAGCTCTTCGTCTGAAACTTCCGGCAATATTTTATTGATAACGGGAACGTCTCGAAGTATAGGTCTAAGTACCGTACTTCCAAAACCACCCACATCAAATTTGATAAGTACCGCAAAAATAGCAAGCCAGATGATGATAAAGAGGATAACAAACAACGTTGTGACTATCTTACCAAGGGCACTCTCTTCGCCCTCAGGCTTTTCTTCTTTATTCTTCGCCATCAGTCATTCCTCCTTCTCCTCTGGCGTATCTGGCAGAGACCAGCTCGTCTATCGAGGTTTTTTCTTTGGCTTCTTCTTCCTTAAGGAAGTTTTCAAAAGCCTTTTCTCTAAGTTTTTCGTGAATCTTTCTTTCTTTTACCGCATCAGCAAGAAGGGTTCTTTGACGCTCCACTTCTTCTTCAGCCTTCCAGGCCGCTTTCTCCTGGTTTGCAATAAGCATATCGGTTGTTTTTACGTCATTATTTAGATGTCTTAGCTCAGTAACCGAAAGATTTCCCATAGAGGCCTCTTTAAGAGACTCCATGATATCTTCTCTTTTCTTTCTGTAAGACTGAAGCTTAAACATCTCTTCGTCTCTTTTGCTTTCAGCTTCCGCAAATGCGATCTTTTGCTGCTCTTCAAGTCTTTCTTTAAGATTTAACACATTTTGCAGCTTATAAACAAACCTTGCCATTAATCTTCTCCCTTAACCTCCGGGAAAATGTTTGCGAGAGATTCGATAACCGTGTCAAACTCAACCTTTTCAGTGGTTTCCTGCATAAGGAAATCGTTGATCTCGCCTATTTTCTTTATAGCATAGTCTATGTCTTTGTTGGCACCGTTTTTGTAGGCACCGATATTTATAAGATCTTCAGCCTCGTTGTAGGTACTCATTACCTGTTTGAACCTGCCCGCAAGGCGCTTATGGTAAGGCTGCGCCACAGCAGACATACATCTTGAAATGCTTGCAAGAACATCTATGGCAGGGTAATGGTTACGCTGCGCTAAAGCTCTGTTTAAAACAATGTGTCCGTCAAGGATACCTCGGGCGGTATCTGTTATAGGCTCGTTAAAATCATCGCCGTCTACAAGAACGGTATAAAGGCCTGTTATTGAGCCTTTATCATCAAAACCGGCACGCTCTAAGAGCTTTGGCATCTCAGAGTAAACGCTTGGCGGATAACCTCTTGTAACAGGAGGCTCGCCTGAAGCAAGGCCAATCTCACGCTGTGCCATAGAAAAACGTGTAAGCGAGTCCATCATAAGAAGCACATCTTTTCCCTGGTCTCTAAAGTATTCAGCAATGGCAGTAGCCGTCTTAGCTGCCTTTTTTCGAATGAGGGCAGGCTGGTCTGACGTAGCCACAACCACCACAGAACGCGCCATACCTTCAGGTCCAAGGTCTCTTTCGATAAACTCTCTTACCTCACGGCCACGCTCGCCGATAAGGGCGATAACGTTGATATCGGCCTTTGTGTTTCTTGCAAACATACCAAGAAGCGTACTTTTACCAACACCGGAGCCTGCAAAAATACCGATACGCTGACCCTTACCTATAGTAATAAGTCCGTCTACCGCTTTAACTCCAAGAGGCAGTACCTCACTGATTATCTTTCTTTTAAGCGGATCGGGCGGCATGGCCTCAACATTGTAAAATGCGGTCCCTTCAAAGTAGTTGGAAGGGTCTATCGGTCTTCCAAGGCCGTCTAAGGTCTTTCCGAGTATATCTTTGCCTACGGAAACGCGAAAAGGAGCTCCGGTAGATTCCACGAGGCTCCCCACACTAATGCCTTCCACATTGCCGTAAGGCATAAGGAGATTAACATCATCTCTAAAGCCTACGACTTCTGCGTATATCTTTGTCTGTCTGTCCTTTGAATAAATGATACAAAGGTCGTTAAGACTTGCCACAGGGCCAAGAGACTCTATGGTAAGACCCACAAGCTTTGTCACTTTACCATAACTTCTGGTAAAGCGCAGATCAAGCAGCTTATAATATTTATCAAGAGAAACTTGCGCCATAAAGCTACTCCTCTTCAACAAGCAGTTTGAGATTCTCTTTTAATATTTCCATTCGAACCCCAAGCCCCGAATCCACAACGCAGGAATCCATCTCCACATGGCAGTCGCCACGGGAAAGAGTTGCGTCTTCGATTATCTCAAGTTCTGCCTTGACATCAATAATGCTTTTAAGCTCTTCTTCTTCTTTCATGGCATCTTCCATATCCTCAGGAGACACCCTTATATAATAGTGCTTACTTGGGTTGGCATCCATAATGGCTCTTCGCATAAGATAGCCGATAATGGGGATCTTATCTTCAAGGACTACCCCCGTAAGCTTTTCAACATATTTAACAATAAGCCCCGCAAATGCCGGTTCAAGGTCGTCTACAAGCTCCTCATATTCGGCCTGATTGCGATGCATACGTTCAAGAAGCTCCGCTTCCTTAAGCTGAAGTTCTTCGATACCTGAGTTATAGCCGTCTTTGTAGCCTTCCTCTCTGGCGTCATCAAGAATCTTCTTTTTTTGGATCTTGGCTTCTTTTAAAGCCTGTTCCTTGATATGCCTTTCTTCTTCTTTGGCATGTTCAAGGATCTTGCCTGCCTGTTCTTTTATGGCTCTTTCAACCTCAGGAGGCAATATATTTTTTATAACAGGGCCTGAAGGCGCATCTTCACTGCCCCCCACATCGTTTATCTTATCTGCATGCAGTCCTGCTATAAACTGCTGGCTTCTTTCATTGGAATCGATGATCTCATGCTCATCAGACTGACTGGTGCGCATGCCTTTGATGATATTATACAACTATCTCATCTCCTCCGCCTCGTGAAATGATGATCTCAGCAGAATCTTCAAGTTTACGTATGATATTAACGATCTTCTGCTGTGCTTCCTCAACATCCTTAAGACGAACAGGACCCATAAATTCCATATCCTCTCTGATCATAGTAGCAAGACGCTTTGAAAGGTTGTTGAATATAGCGGTCTGAACATCTTCATTGGCACTCTTAAGAGCAACAGCAAGGTCGTTGTTGTCAACCTCACGGAGAACTCTCTGGATAGACTTATCGTCAAGCGACAAGATATCCTCGAATACGAACATCTTTCTTCTGATCTCGTCGGCAAGCTCCGGCTCTTCGATCTCCAGGTTTTCCATGATATGCTTTTCTGTACCACGGTCTACGGTATTTAAGATCTCTACGATAGCATCAACACCGCCGACAATGGTGTAATCCTGATTAACAAGTGAATTAAGCTTCTTTTCCAAAACGTTCTCCACCTCTTTGATAACGTCAGGACTTGTTCTGTCCATCTGGGCAATACGCTTTGCAACATCGCTCTGCTTATCCGGCGGAAGTGATGAAATAACCGCAGCCGACTGTGCAGGCGGAAGGTAGGAAAGAATGAGGGCAATAGTCTGCGGGTGCTCGTCTTGAATAAAATTAAGCAGCTGACCTGCATCTGTCTTACGCACAAACTCGAAAGGACGAACCTGAAGGGAAGCGGTAAGCTTTCCGATAACGCCCTGCGCTCTTTCAGGGCCGAGAGCCTTTTCAAGAAGGTCTTTTGCGTAGTTGATACCACCCTCTGAAATGTACTGCTGAGCAAGACAGATGTCGTAGAACTCGTCAAGGACTTCGTCTTTTATCTCAGGAGAAACACTTCTTGTGTTTGCGATCTCAAGTGTAAGCTGCTCGATCTCCTCATCCTTAAGATGCTTAAAGATCTGGGAAGACTTCTCAGGCCCAAGGGCAATAAGAAGGATCGAAGCTTTTTCCACTCCTTTGTATTCTGAAATTGATTTAGGCATGTTAACGCTCCTTTCTTAGAAGCTAAGGGCAGGTAAGGCAAGCCTTATACCTAGCCCCAGTCATCCTGAAGCCAGTTGCGAAGAAGCGAGGCAACTGCTTCCGGATTTTCATCAACAAATTTTTCAATAAGTTTTCTGGTCTCTGACTTATCGGAGAATTCGATATCATCAAGACTCTGGTTCTCTTTGGTCGTAGCAAGGAGCTGTTCAACCGAAAGCTCAGGCTCGATGTCTGTAATCTCAACAGGTGTTGAACCTTTGATAAGTACAAAGATAAGTATACCAACAATAAGTACTGCAAGAGCTATCATCAGCCAGTCTGACCATGTGAAGCCCTTCTTTACGATAGGCTGGAAAATAGGTACTTCCCAGGCAAGGATCTGTATACTGTTTCTGCTTATGCCTGTAGCCTGTGCTACAAGGTTGTATACCTCATCCGTAACATCAAGGGAATTAACCGTGTTGTTTTCCGTAATAAACTGGTCAAAGGTTTTGTCGTCAAGCTGTCCGCTTGCTTTAAGCTCAGCCTCATCAAACTTTTTATAAGAGATAAGGTTGATGGCAATAGACGAACTGTCGCTCTTTATGGCTCCAACCGCCTTAACAAGGTTAGTGACACGCTTGTTTGGCAGATAGTCGTTTTCGTTTATATTAACACTTGCGCCTTCTGCAGCGGTACTTTCGATCATGTAGTCTGTCTCGTCGTTTGAATCGGTACCCGGCGTTCCGCCGCTTCCAAGGGCATTTATAGCCTCGTATACGTAGTTGTGGGAAAGATAACCCTGTTCGTTGCCTTCTGCTACTGTGTATTCTTCGTAGCACTCCGTCATCTGATCCATATCAAATACGAAGTTTGGAACAATCCTTGCATCATCGTAAGAAGGAATACCCACAAGGAGTTTGTAAAGAGCCTCGACCTTGATGTTTGAAACATCCTGCTGGTACTCAAGCATCGAGCCCACATTTCCGTTAAGAAGGTCTTCAGACTGTGAAAACAGGAGTGTTCCGTTCTGGTCAGAGATCTTGATGTTATCTGTGGTTTTATTGCCAACGGCACCTGCAAGGATATTTGCTATGGTCTTTGCCGCTTCGCTCCTAAAGTCAGAATCTACTGTAAGGATAACGCTGACCGATGTTTCTTCGCCTTCATCAAAAATCGTGTTGCCCGTGTCAGGCTCTGATATTGAAACAACCGCATCGGATACGTGTTCCATACCGATGAGGGCGTTACGCAGCCAGTCCTGCTTATATATATTTGCTTTCAGCTTCTTTTCACTCTCTGTAGTTGAGAAAGAGTTGTTAAACAGTTCCTCAAGGGTCATTCCCATAGCAGGAATGCCGTTGTCACCAAGAGCAAGAAGTGCCTTTGAATAATCTCTTTTATCTACCATAATGGTAGTCGCATCTTTTGATACTTTGTGCTTTATACCGTTGTTGTCAAGGTATGTGATGATCTTGCTGGCCTCTGAAGGGTTGCTTGCTATATAAAGCGTTTCCATCTCAGGCCTTGTAAGGATAAAGCTGAGTACAACAATAAGCAGAACGATACCCGACACTACCGAGATGAGTATCACTTTCTGCTTAGTGTTAAACTTATTCCAAAATTCAAGTATCTTAGCTAGTATGGCTCTGAGCCTTTGCACGATCGCATCCATGCCCTGTACTTCTCCTAACTAAAAAAATATATTAAAACTGAAGATTCATGATCTCCTTATATGCATCAACCACGGCATTGCGAACAGCCACGGTATATTGCAAAGAAAGGTTTGCCTTTTGCTGGGCCACCATAAGGTCGTGGATATTATCAGTATATCCCATGGAAAAATTGATAGCCTCTTCCTGCGCCATATTTGTAAGAGCATTTGTCTCTTCAAGCATATTAAGAGCAGATGTAAAAAGTGAGTCAAAAGACACGTTCTTTCCCTGATCCGGGTTAACTATGCCCTTTATAGAAGCAGAACTTTTTTCCACGCCCTTAACGGCAGGTATTATAGAACTGATATCCATATTTTAACCTCCGGGTTATTTGCCAAGATCGAGCGCTTTAAGGGCCATGTTCTTTGTGGCGTTAAATGCGGTAACATTAGCCTCGTAAGACCTGGTGGCATCGATCATATCTGTCATTTCCTGAACTGTGTTTACATTAGGATATTCAACGTATCCGTCTTCGTTTGCATCAGGATGGGACGGATCGTAAACAAGCCTTGTAGGGCTTTCCGTGTCTTCGTAGATCTTTGTGACCTTAACGCCGTCTCCAACAGTACCTGCGGTACGAAGAAGTATCTTTGAAAAGCCTGTTACATCTCTTTCTTCAAAGATAACGTTCTTGCGGCGGTATACATTGCCGTTTTCATCTCTTGTGGTGTTAACGTTTGCTATGTTCTGCGCGATGATGTCGGTACGCACTCTTTGAGCAGTCATACCACTTGCGCTTGTATTAAGCGAATTAAATAAAGCCATAAGCCCCTCCTTTATTTGCTGGTAAGAACAGTCTTGATACGAGAAAATTCCTGATTCATTGAATCAAGCAAAGCATAATAACGAAGCTGGTTCTCTGCAAGGTATGAGCTTTCCGTATCGATATCTACGTTGTTACCGTCAAGCCTGTAAGAAAGGTTTGCATAGTCGGTGTAAATGGTTCCGTTAAGAGAATTAAGATTGATATTATCAACTCTCTTGTCAAGAGAACCACCCTTTGTCATAGCTGCCATAAGGTAAGATTCAAACTGTACGTCTTTTCGTTTGTAACCAGGTGTGTCAACATTTGCTATGTTGTTTGTGATCACGCTGTTACGCATCCAGCTGGCATCAGCCGCTTTGTTAAGGACATTGATGTAATTATACGCATCAGATCCGATCATTTTATAGACCCCTCCTATCTTAATAACTATAACCTAAAGAATATTATAAGTATTCTTATAGGAAAACACAAGATATATTTAAAAACTTTTTCCCGAAACACAATCTGTAGTGTGTAAAGTTTCAGGACAAAAAAAGGACCTGTACTGTATGTACAAATCCTTTTGAAAAAATGACTACCATGTCATTATATTAATCGGCATTTCCGCGCACTCTCTTTAGCTCATCAAATACAACATCGTTTAAAACTTTGATGTAAGTACCCTTCATACCTGAAGAACGGCTCTCGATAACACCTGCGGATTCGAACTTTCTAAGGGCGTTAACGATAACAGATCTTGTTATACCGACGCGGTCTGCGATCTTGCTGGCAACAAGTATACCTTCATTGCCGTCAAGTTCTTCAAAAATATGTGTAATGGCTTCAAGCTCAGAAAAGCTTAAAGTACTGATAGCTGATTTAACGATTGCAACCTTACGGCTCTCTTCTGCATTTTCCTCGTTAACGGAACGCATCATCTCAAGGCCTACAACGGTTGTACCGTACTCTGAAAGAATAATGTCGTCGATGGTGTAAGGCGCACCCTCTTTGTAAATAAACAGCGTACCAAGTCTCTCGCCCGCAATATCTATAGGAATAATGATAGCCTGATACTTTTCCACATCCTTAAATTCAAAACCAAGAGTCTCAAGATTAACATTTTCTTTAGTACTTAAAATGTTGAGAAGTCTCTCGTTAAGCATAAAGTCAATGTGTCCTCCGACACTGTCTTTAATAAGCTCCTTGATCTCCTGTACGTCGTTCCTGTTCTTAATACCAAGGATCTTTCCCTTACGGCTTATAACAAGAATATTTGAGCAAAGGATCTCACTTAACACTTCACAGATATCATTAAAAACAACTTTGTGAGAATTGTTGTTGTGAAGGAGTTTGTTGATTTTTCTGCTTTTATCCAGCAGCTGTACGCTCATATTTAGTCCTCCAATCCATAGTAGTATTATAAATTGTATCCACTTTCATATTTTATCACAAAATTTCGACGAATACAAGGACTATCAAAAAATTTAAACAATTATTTCGACGTGATTAATAATTTTGCGAATTTGTTAGATTATTTAGCTATAAATCGCAAAAAGAGACCACAAAAAGACAAGTGTCTCATTATGGCCTCATGATATGTGTAGTAATTTTAATTCGTTATTTGTTTTTAACTATATTATGCTTCTTTTTTAGGTGCATCTTCTGTGTATGAACATTTAGCATTGTTGCAGGCAAGTTTGCTGCCCTTTATAACAAGAACATCGCCGCACTTAGGACACATCTTTCCTGCAGGCATCTGCCATGTCATAAAATCACACTCTGGAACCTTTTCACAGGCATAATATCTTCTGCCCTTTGCACTCATTCGCATAACAATGTCTTTTCCGCACTTAGGGCACTTAACGCCGATCTTTTCAAGGAAAGGCTTTGTAAACTTACACTCAGGGAAGCCCGGGCAGGCAAGGAACTTGCCGTGAGGGCCGTATTTAACCACAAGGTTTTTGCCGCAGGCATCGCACTTTTCATCTGAAACTTCATCGGCTATCTCGATCTTTTCCAAAGCTTCGTTTGCTTTTTCTACCGCAGCTTCAAGATCAGGGTAGAAATTTCTGATAATTGTCTTCCAGGTAACTTTTCCCTCTTCAACGCCGTCAAGCAGATCTTCCATATTTGCCGTAAAATCTACATCAACTATGGCAGGGAATGCATCTTTCATAATGTCATTTACCGCAAAGCCAAGTTCAGAAACAAAAAGGTTCTTGCCTTCCTTTACCACATATCTTCTAGCAAGAAGTGTAGTGATGGTAGGCGCGTAGGTACTAGGTCTTCCAACTCCGATCTCTTCAAGAGTCTTTACAAGGGAAGCCTCTGTAAAATGAGGCGGAGCCTGTGTAAAGTGCTGGTCTTTCTTTATATCGCCAAGGGTAAGCTTTGTGTCTTCGCTAAGGGTACCCTTAAATGTATTCTCATCTTTTTCGTCATCTTCAGGAGCATAAACGCTCATAAATCCGTCAAATATAAGCTTTGACGCAGAAGTTGTAAAACGATAACCGTTAGCATCGATCTTAACAGATACGGTCTCATATACAGCCGGTTTCATGCGGCTTGCTATAAAGCGCTTCCAGATAAGCTGGTAAAGCTTAAACTGCTCTTTTGAAAGAGAATCTTTTGCAATAACAGGTGTAATGTCAGCATAGGTAGGTCTAATGGCCTCGTGAGCATCCTGGATCTTTGCTCCGGATTTCTTTTCAGCACTTCCTGCAGCAACAAACTTGTCTCCGTAGGTTTCTTTAATGAAATCCTTTGCAGCCTTGTCAGCCTCTTCGGAGATTCTGGTAGAATCGGTACGAAGGTATGAAATAAGACCTATGGTGCCGTGGCCCTTAACATCTACTCCCTCGTAAAGCTGCTGTGCCACGCGCATAGTCTTCTGGGTTGAAAAGCCAAGTACCTTGCTTGCTTCCTGCTGAAGTGTACTTGTGGTAAAAGGAAGAGGCGCTTTTCTTGTTCTTTCGCCCTTCTTTACTTCTGTAACCTTAAACTGCGCATCTTTTATGGCATCAACAATCTTTTTAGCCTCTTTTTCGGAGGTAACATTCATCTTCTTTTTGTCTGTGCCGTAAAAACCTGCGATAACAGGCTTTTTATTACCCTCTGCATTAAGCACTGCCTCGATGGTCCAATACTCTTCAGGGATAAATGCGTTTATCTGATCTTCTCTGTCGCAGATAACCTTAAGAGCAACAGACTGAACGCGGCCTGCTGAAAGGCCTCTTTTTACCTTCTTCCAAAGAAGAGGGCTTATGGAATAGCCAAGCATACGGTCAAGCACACGTCTTGCCTGCTGAGCGTCTACAAGGTCCATATCTATCTCTCTTGCGGATTTAATGGAATTCTTTACCGCATTTTTAGTGATCTCGTTAAATGTGATCCTGCTAAAGTTCTTTCCCTCAAGATTAAGAGCCGTAACAAGATGCCAGCTGATAGCTTCTCCCTCACGGTCAGGGTCGGTTGCAAGATAAACTTTATCAGCTTTTTTCACTTCTCTTCGAAGGGCTGCAAGAAGATCGCCCTTTCCGCGGATAGTGATATATTTTGGTTCAAAATCATTTTTAATGTCAACACCCATCTGGCTCTTTGGAAGGTCACGTACATGACCGTTTGAAGCCATCACCTCATAATTTGTGCCAAGAAATTTCTTTATTGTCTTGGCCTTTGCAGGTGACTCAACAATAACCAGGTTTTTTGCCATACCTATACTTCTCCCTATAATAAATAATATTAAATATCAGTCGCAATGTAATAGTCAGTAGTTATTTCCCTCGCACATCCTTTTATGCAAAGCATCAAAAGCGCTTTTCTGGCTTCGCTTTCATCAAGTCCCGTCTCATGAAGTATGCTGTTTATGTGCCTAGGTTCAAATCGTAATGTACTATACACTATTTTTTCTGTGGTTTCAAGTATAATTTTTGATGCAACGGGAAACGCCATGTTCATTCCGCTGTAAAAGTCAAAATCTTCCAGTATATCGGAAGCGCTTAAAACAAGCTTTGCCCCCTCGCGTATAAGCATGTTACACCCCTTACTCATAGGGTCATCTGCCCGCCCCGGCAGCGCGTAAATATTCTTGCCGTGTTCAAGGCCAAGCCCGGCGGTAATAAGAGACCCTGACTTTTCCCTTGCCTCAGCCACAAAAATACCGTCAGAAAGCCCCGATATTATACGGTTTCTCATTGGAAAATACATGGAAAGAGGCTTTGAGCCCGGAGGATATTCGCTTAAAATACCGCCGCATTTTGGAATAAGGTTATAAATATCAAAATTTTCCTTAGGATAACAGATATCCACTCCGCACCCAAGTACGGCAAAGGTCTTTCCCCCGGCATTTATGGCCCCTCTGTGGGCTTTTGCGTCGATTCCTGCCGCCATACCGCTTATTATGTTTATACCTTGCCCCGCAAGGTCTGAAGATATCTTCCTTGCGTACTCGCTGCCATAAGAAGAGCACCCCCTTGCCCCAACTACGGCAATGCTTTTTTCACCATCTTTTGGCAGGCTTCCCATAAAAAAAAGCCAAAACGGCGCATCAGGTATCTGAAGAAGTTTTTGCGGAAAGCCTGTCTCTTCCCTGCTAATAAATTCTATGCCCTTATCAAGACATTCTTTTTCATAATACTCTTTAATTTCTTCAAGACTTTCACTCTTTCCGTATTCAAGGTAAGCTTCGCTGATGCTCTTTCCTTCCTTAAAAGCCTTTTTTAATTCTTTTATTTTAAGATTTTTGGCAAAAAACAGCCACATAAGTATTTCTTTCATGCCGACCCCCCTTAAGAAATATATGCGGCAACCGCGCTTTTATAATGAATGCTTTCTGCAAGGTGATTAATACCTATATCCTTTTGCCCCTCTATATCTGCAAGAGTCCTTGCCACCTGCAAAACTCTTTTCTGGCTTCTTGCAGAAAGAAAGCCTGCTTCAATGCTTTGTTTTAGCAGGTCGCTTTCTTCTTCCGTAAGGCGGCAATACCTGTCTATAAGATCCATATCCATCTCGCAGTTAAAAAGGATACCCTCATCTTTAAACCGCTCCTTTTGGATATTTCTTACCCTCTCCACGGTTTTACGCATTTCAGAAGAACCAATCCTCTTTTTATCCTTTTTCTCAGCTTCAAAAGAAACTTCTTCCGTAACAGCCGTTATGTCGATCCTGTCCCATACGGCTCTGCTGATCTTTCCCATATATTTTTTGATCATACCGTCAGTGCAACGGCACCTTCGCCTGTCGGGGTAAAACCCGCAAGGGCAAGGGTTAGCGGCAATAACAGTCATAAAGAAGGCAGGATATGTAACAACCCCGCTTTTTCCGCTTACCGCTATCTTTCTTTCTTCAAGCGGCTCTCTTAAGGCCTCTATACACTCGGATCTGCTTTCAGGAAGCTCATCAAGAAACAGAACACCCCGGTTTGCAAGAGCCATCTCGCCGGGCCCTGTTTTCCCGCCGCAAAGCCCCGTTAAAGATATGGTATGTAAGGGGCTTCTAAATGGCGGTGTTTTTATAAGGTCACCTGAGCTAAGGCCGTTTATACCGTATACCTTAGACACTTCGATGGACTCTTCAAAAGAAAGAGGCGGCAGTATTCCTGTGATCCTTTTTGCTATACTGCTTTTTCCGCTGCCCGCGCTTCCAATAAGAGCAAGATTATGCATGCCGCAGGCAGCCACAAGGGCGGCTCTTTTAACGCTCTCCTGCCCTCTTATATCTGCCATATCGGGAAATGCCGTATCTTCCTCGCATTCGCCCTTATATAAAGGCTCATCAGAAAGCAGCGCGTCATCATCACTTTCATCATCAGATATCAGGGCTTCTTCCTTAAAGCCTGATATTAAAAGAAGCGCCGCCTCTTCTAAAGACCTTACTCCTATGATATCAATGCCGGGTACCTCATTTGCCTCCTTTACGTTACGCATCGGCAAAACAAACCTTTTTATGCCGGCATTTTTAGCTGCAAGCACAAAAGGAAGCACCGAAGGCACCGGAGCCACATTTCCGCTTAAAGAAAGCTCGCCGCAAAAAGCGGTGCTCTCAAGTTCACTTTCATCAAGTTCCATAACGGCAGCAAGAACAGCCATAGCAATTGGCAGATCAAAATAAGCCCCCTCTTTTTTAAGCCCGGCAGGGGACAGATTAACAAGTATCTTCTTTGGTTTTAAGGAAAAACCGGAATTAGACAGGGCAGACATAGCCCTTTCTCCCGCTTCGCGAACGACAGGCAGCACGCCTCCCACCATACTAAAGGAAGGTAGACCGTCTCTTGCGTCACACTCCACGCGGACCAAAAAGGTACGCATACCGCTTACGGCAGCGCTGTAGACATATCTGTACATATTTATTTAAGACAATACACACACAAGTTCTTATACTATACCACGTACCCAAAAAAATAGCAATAATTCCTTGAAATCCGATTTAAAGTTAATTATAATTAAAATGATAAATACTTGGAGGTATTATTATGAGATGTCCTTTCTGCGGTAAAGAAAATACAAGAGTCATAGACTCAAGACCTGCCGATGACGGTCTTTCCATCAGAAGACGCCGTCAGTGTGACGAATGCGACAAAAGATTTACTACCTACGAAAAAGTAGAGGCTATCCCTCTTGTAGTTATCAAAAAAGACCTTTCAAGAGAGCCTTACGACAGATCAAAGATTGAATCGGGTATCTTCCGTTCCTGTCACAAGCGCCCCGTATCTGTAGACCAGATCAACGCTCTTGTAGACGATATCGAATCACAGATCTTTAATATGGAAATAAAAGAAGTTCCAAGCAGCACCATAGGCGAGATAATAATGGATAAACTCCGTACGTTAGACGCTGTTGCTTATGTGCGCTTCGCTTCTGTTTACAGAGAATTTAAAGACGTAAATACATTTATGGCTGAACTTAAGAAATTATTAGACAAGAAATAACCAAAAGGGACAGTCCCTTTTGGTTGAGCGCGCCCATGGCGCGCAAACCGTAAAAAAGCCGACAGGTTAAACCTGCCGGCTTTAATTATCTCATTATACGTTAAATGGATTCTCGGTTGGGTATGGAAGGCTCTTTGGCTGGTTGTAACCGATGGTCTCAGCGCCAAGATACTTAAATACCTCAAAGAGTGCCTTTCCGTAGTGACCGAAAGCAACAGCTCCGTGATGTGGGAAGTTCTGCTGAATAAGAACGTGTCTGTAGAATCTGCCCATCTCATGGATAGCGAATACTCCGATACCTCCAAAGGATCTTGTAGCAACAGGAAGAACCTCACCCTGTGCAACATAAGCACGAAGGTGATTGTCTGATGTGCTCTGAAGTCTGTAGAATGTGATATCGCCAGGCTTAATGTCTCCCTCAAGTGTACCCTGAGTTACCTCTTCCGGAAGGTTTCTTGCCATAATTCTCTGGAACTTCATCTCGCAGCTTGCAAGCTTGCTTGTGCAGGTATTACCGCAGTGGAAGCCCATAAATGTATCTGTATGAGCATAGTCGAATTTGCCCTTAATGCTCTCGTTGTACATATCTGCAGGTACAGAGTTGTTGATATCAAGAAGAGTTACAGCGTCGCCGCTTACGCAGGCACCGATAAACTCGCTGATAGCACCGTAAATATCAACCTCACAGGATACAGGGATTCCTCTTCCTGTAAGTCTTGAGTTAACATAGCAAGGAACGAAACCAAACTGTGTCTGGAATGCAGGCCAGCACTTTCCGGCGATGGTAACATATTTCTTGTAGCCTTTGTGCTCCTCGATCCAGTCAAGAAGTGTAAGCTCGTACTGAGCAAGCTTCTCTAAGATCTCAGGCTTCTTGTTGCCTGCACCAAGGTCTTTTTCCATATCAGCAACAACCTCAGGGATTCTCTTATCTCCTGCATGCTTATTAAATGCCTCGAAAAGATCAAGCTCTGAGTTCTCCTCGATCTCAGCACCCATATTGAAGATCTGCTGGATAGGAGCGTTACAAGCAAGGAAGTTCATAGGACGTGGACCAAAGCTGATAACCTTAAGGTCACGTACGCCTACGATAGCTCTTGCGATAGGTACGAATTCGTTGATCATCTTAGCGCACTCATCTGCAGTACCTACAGGGTACTCAGGAATGTATGCGTTAGTGTTTCTGATGTGGAGGTTGTAGCTTGCATTAAGCATACCGCAGTAAGCGTCTCCTCTTCCATCGATAAGGTCGCCCTGTGACTCTTCTGCTGCTGCGCAGAACATAACAGGACCGTCAAAATGTTTAGCAAGAAGTGTCTCGCTGATCTCAGGACCGAAGTTGCCAAGATATACGCAAAGTGCGTTACATCCTGCTTTCTTGATGTCTTCAAGTGCCTGGCACATATGGATCTCGCTCTCAATGATACAAACTGGACACTCATAAACGTCCTTATCATTGAAATTTTTCTTGTAGGCCTCCATTAAAGCCTTTCTTCTGTTAACCGCAAGTGATGCAGGGAAACAGTCTCTGCTCACTGCAACAAGTCCGATCTTAACTTCCGGAATGTTAACCATTATAATGATCCTCCCTTAAATAATATTGAAGCGCCCTTTGACACGCAAAAACGCGCGCCCGCTCTGAAAGGTATTATATCATAATATATTAGTTTAATCAATGAACTTTTCGTGTGCAAAATGTCTCATGGGGACGGAGTCAGTACGACATTTTTCGCGGAAAATGTCGTACTGACTCCGTCCCCATGAGACAAAATTTATTTGCTTGTCCATTTTTCAACTTCTTCATCTGTTCCAAGCACGTAGTGCTGCCCTCCAAG
>JAEEOQ010000136.1 GCA_016284355.1 Lachnospiraceae bacterium | reverse complement strand
TGCAGATAGAAAAACTTGTAGAAAAGTATCAACCGACTATGATAATAGTTGAGCATGACGTAAGGTTCAGAGAGAAGCTTGCTTCAAAGACCGTTAGTCTTTAAGCAGGCAGCACGGCAAAGGAGTGATCATATGAACTATTTTATTGAAGGTTTACAGGGAAGCGGAAAAAGTACGCTTATAGAAACTGTGTCAAGGCTGGCGCCGGAAGTTAAGGCCTACCACGAGGGCGATTATAGCCCAACAGAGCTTTCATGGTGTGCATATATGAGTGAGCAGCAGTATGATGCGGTTCTTGCTAAATACAGCGAAATCGCAGATGAGATAAGGGCAAAGACCTTTGAAGAAGACCGCATTTTGGAAGGCGGCGCGAAAGAGGTAAGGAAGATTGTCTGCTACACCCGCATAATGACAGATATTCCGGGGTTCCACAAGGATCTTGAGCAATACGAGATCTACAACAACAGAGTGCCTCTTGAGGAATTTAAAAAGATCATCCTCTCAAGGTATGCCGCCTGGAAAGGCGATAGCGAGCTTTTTGAATGCTCCATTTTCCAGAATATAGTGGAGGACATGACTCTTTTTAAGAACCTTTCGGACGAGGAGATAATAGACTTTTACAAAGAGGTTAAAAAAGCCCTTAGCGGCAGGGATTTTAAGATCTTATACCTTTATGCAGACGACGTGGAAGGGAATTTTAATGTCATAAGAAAAGAGCGCTCGGATGCAGACGGAAACGAGCTATGGTTCCCGCTTATGATGGGCTTCTTTAACGAGTCTCCATACGCAAAGGCAAGAGGCGTAAGCGGAGAGAAGGCGCTTATAGAGCATTTTAAACATAGACAGGAGCTTGAAGTTCGGATCGGAAAAGAAGTGTTTCAGGAGCAGTTCTGTCTTCTTAAATCCAAAGGGTATACGGACGAAGAGGTTAAGAAGGTGCTGTAAAACTGCGGCTTCTATTTACAGTCAGAGCGATATTTTATATAATTATCAAGACGTTAAATGTTAGCAATAATAGACAAGGAGAAGCTTATGGGAATCAGAAAATGCACTGAAAAGGACCGCGCTGCTATGCAGAATATCTGCCTTGAGACGGCAAACGATTATTGGAAAACTAATGATGATATCAAAGAGGCTGTGGTTGAAGTTTTCTGCAACTACTACCTTGACGAGGAAGCTGACCACTGCTTTGTTACCACTAACGAGGCAGACGAAGCTGTAGGCTACATACTTTGCGCTCCTGACTATGAGACGTACTACAAGAAGTTTACAGAGCGCATAGAAAAGAGCACAAACGAGATAACAAAGAAGGTTGGAGCACAGTCTGCCGAAGATCCGAAGGACTTTGCAAAGGACTACCCTGCCCACCTTCATATAGACCTGCTGCCTTGCGCGCAAGGGCACGGTGAGGGCAGAAAGCTTATAGAAACCCTTTGCGAGCACCTTAAGAGTATCGGGGTAAAGGGCGTTATGCTTGATGTAGGCGCAGATAACACAGGCGCTATCGCATTTTACAAAAAAGTCGGTTTTGCCGTACTTCAGGAAAACGAAGGCGGCCTCATTATGGGCAAAAAAACGGGAATGCTGTAATTTACGGCATTCCCTTAATTTCTTCTCTTAAGCTTACGCCTCTTGCCTTTGCCGTGCTGCCTACTTAAAGACTAACGGTCTTTGAAGCAAGCTTCTCTCTGAACCTTACGTCATGCTCAACTATTATCATAGTCGGTTGATACTTTTCTACAAGTTTTTCTATCTGCATTCTTGAAAAGACATCTATGTAATTAAGCGGCTCATCCCATATGTAAAGGTGGGCTGACGTCAGCAGGCTTGCTGCAATAAGGACTTTCTTCTTTTGGCCTTCCGAAAACTCCTCAATCTTTTTTTCGAATTGAACCCGCTCAAGGTCAAGCTGTCTAAGAAGCGATAAAAACAGGCTGTAATCAAGGCCCTCACGTTCTGCATATTCCTTAAGAGTTCCCGAAAGATGGGATGTGTCCTGGTTAATATACGAGATAATAAGCCCTGCTGCCGTGGTAAGAGTTCCCGAGGTGGTAAAATTATCTTTTACATTATACCCTGCATTTTTAAGGATAGCCTTGATAATGCTGGATTTTCCGCATCCGTTTGCCCCATTTAAGAAGAGCCTTTCTCCGTTTAAAAGCTCAAAGGTTACGTTTTCCACAGCATTTTCCGCGCTTCCGTCATACTTTAATGAAAAATCTCTAAGCTCTATTATCCTGTTTTTATGATGAGTAAGGGGCATAAGCTTAAGGTCGGTAACTTCCTCTATGTCAGATAGAAGTCCTTCCTTTTCCTCGATCTCGCGGCCTATCCTCTTTTCAAAATTCTTGACGCGGGACTGCATTTTCTTGGTTTTTGCACCTATATGACTTCTGGTGTCTTTAAACCTGTCATGCTCTTCTATAGGGTCATATCCGATCTTGGTTGCCTCATTTTTAATGGCCCACCTGTCCGCTCTGTCTGCGGATGCTTTGAGCTTTCCTATCTCCTTTAGGTGTTTTTCATTTTCGGCTCTGGCAAAGTTGTCTGCCTTTTCCTTATTATCCCACCAACTGGAAAAGTTCCCTGCCTGAACCTCTATACTCGATCTGTTAAACACCAAAACATGATCCACGCAGGCATCAAGCAGATCTCTGTCGTGTGAAACAAGGATAAAGCCTTTTTTACCTGCCAAATACTTTTTGACCGTTTCTCGCGCCTCCATATCAAGGTGGTTGGTTGGCTCGTCTATCAGCAGAAAATCATTTTCGCCCGAAAACAAAACAGCCAGCATTACCTTTGTTCTCTCGCCAAAGCTTAAGGTTCCAAGAGGCCTGTAGAGCACCTCAGGAGACAGATTCAGCTCACCAAGTTCGCAGATCACCCTCCAGCTTTCAACTCCTGCCTTCCATTTTTCCATAAGCTCGTCCGCCGTAAGTAAAAGATCGCTCTCCGAGGTCTTGTACGGAAAATAGTCAAAGACCGCAGACCCTGAAATGCTGCCGGTATACTCGTACTTTCCAAGCAGCAGATTTAAAAATGTGGTCTTTCCCTTCCCGTTTCTTCCTATAAAACCGAGCTTCCAGTCTGTATCTACGCTAAAAGATACATCTTCAAATATATTTTCAAAGCTTCCCTCGTAGCAAAAGGTGAGATTTGAAACATTGATCTGTGCCATATTGCGTCACTCCCTTCGCTGCAAAAAATGAGCCTGTTTTTTACATACGCAAAAAACAGACTCACACAAATAAACCTATTCATATAATATAGGCAAAGGGAGCGTGATAATCTGATCTAAGCGTACTAAAAACAGCCGCAAATGCAGCTTTCTTTGATATTAATTCGCTTAAAATCAAATTATCTAATTATCATTTCCTCACCTATATGCAAAATGCACTCTTTCTTTTTGATAACTGTATTATAACAAAACAGCTCGCGACATACAACAAGAAAATAACAAGTGGGCTACTGCGCGCGCAGCTCTTCCATTATCCTTGCGCACTCTATGCTCATCTCAGGAGTTGCAGACTCTACGGTTTTCCTGCCATCATTAAAGGCTTTTGCAAATGCTGCGATCTCATATACAAAGCCATTTTCCTGCGAATCTGTCTCGGTATCTTTAACATCACCCAAAAGGTCAAAACAGGTAGCTTTTACGCATCGCCAAAACTCCGGCAGTTCAATCTTGCCTTTTTCTCCGTAAATGTGAGCAGTTCCGTCCACATTGCCCTGAATACCGCATACGCAGGTGGCATTAACACCGTTATCAAAGCTAAGGATGGCGCTGCCTATCTCGTCTACACCGGTTTCGCCCTTGTGGAATCTTCCGTAAAATTCCTTAGGGTTCTGCCCCATCATAAAGATTGAAAAGCAAAAAGTGTAAATGCCTACGTCTAAGATTCCGCCGCCGCCCTTTTCCTTGTCAAAAAGACGGTGATCGGGTATAACCGGGCAATAAAAAGAAAAGGCGCTGTCCATGTATTTTACCGTGCCAATCCTGCCCTCATCTATCCACCGCTTAGCCTTTATTATACAAGGCAAAAACAGGGTCCAGAGGCCTTCCATAAGAAGCACGTTTTTCTCCTTTGCAAGGTCAAAAAGCTCTGCCGTCTCCGCCTTACTCATACACATCGGTTTTTCAACCATTACTGCCTTACCTGCAAGAATGCTCTTTTTTGCAAGGTCAAAATGGGTGGTGTTGATGGTGGAAATGTAGACAGCATCCACATCTGAGGCAAGAATCTCATCATAGCTGCCGTATGCGTTTTCAATGCCAAACTCCGCAGCAAAAGCCTTTGCCCTTTCTAAATCCCTTGAAGCTACGCCGCTAAGCGTAATACCTGCCACTTTGCCCGCAGCATCCGCAAATCTTCTTGCGATGTTGCCTGGGCCCATGATCCCAAATTTCATATAATTTCTTCTCCCTAAGTATTTATTTTTTTGGCTAAAGCTCCGCATACAATACGGTCTCTGCCTGAAAGATCTTTGATAACTTTGCAGTCTGTAAAGCCTGCATCTTCAAGAAGTTTTTTAACCTCCGGCCCTTCATCATACCCTATCTCAAAAAAGATACGGCCCTTTTCCTTAAGGTACTTTGGGGCTTCCGTGATTATTCTTTTGTATATATCAAGGCCGTCCGCTCCGCCGTCAAGTGCCAGTATCGGCTCGTGGTCTTTAACCTCGGTATCAAGTTCCAAAACATCTGCACTCTTTATGTAAGGCGGGTTTGAAACGATGATATCAAACCTTCCGTTCACATTTTCAAAAAGGTCCCCTTGTATGATGTTTATTCTACTGTTGTCGTCAAGGAGCCTTGCTGCGTTTTCTCTTGCCACCTTAAGTGCATCTTCTGATATATCGGAAGCGGTAACGCTCTTTGGCTTCCCAAGAAGGGCTATAGAGATGGCAATGCACCCGGAGCCGGTACAAAGGTCAAGCACATCCGCATCTTTGCTCTCCTTTACCACTCTTTCCACAAGCTCTTCTGTCTCAAAGCGCGGTGTTAATACGTGCTCATTTACTTTAAAAGTAAAGCCGCAAAAATCACGCTCTCCTATTACCTGGGAAAGAGGGACTCTCGACGCCCTTTTTTCAAGAAGTGAAAGGTATTCGGAAAGCAATCCTTTTGCCTTTTCATTTAAAGATTCCCTCTTACAAAGCAGGAAGTCTGAAAGAGACATGGAAAATACGTGGCAGATCAGCTGCTGTACCTCGACTGCTGCGCCCTCTATTCCTGCGTCTTCAAGGAGCTTTACCGAATCATTTATTAAATCTATCCATTTGTTGTAATCAGTAGTCATATCTGATATCCTTTTCTTATGGTTCTAAGGTTTATTATACTATAGAAACCGGTTTTAGTGTAGCGAAAGGATAAGCAAATGCATCACAATTTTCTGTTTGACCTCGATCAGACCCTCCTTGATTTCCATGCTTCCGAATACATCGGGTTAAAAACCGTGGTAAATGCGGCTGGATTTGAGTATAACGACGAATGCTATAACTATTTTAAGGTGCGCAACAAAGAGCTCTGGCTTAAGCTCGAGAAAAAAGAGATTACACGGACGCAGCTCTTTGAAACCAGATTCAGACTTCTATTTGAAAAACTTGGGGCAGATACGACTGACATGGACCTTTTAAAAATCAACGACGATTTTATCCTCGCTATGTCAAGAAACGGTGTTCCTATGGAAGGAGCGTTAGGGTTCTTGCATAAGCTAAAAGAAAGCGTAAAAGACGCCCGCATATACATCATTACAAACGGCGTAGTTGTAAATGCCATGGGCAGGATAAAGTCCACAGGACTTGATAAGTACCTTGACGATATCTTCGTAAGCGAGACTATAGGCTACAACAAGCCTGCCGTAGAATATTTTGACGCTGTACTTGAAAAGATAGGCGAGCCAAAAGAAAACTGTATCGTAATAGGCGATTCCCTTAGCTCAGACATACTGGGTGCCAAAAATGCCGGCATCACCTCGTGCTGGTTTATGCCGACAGACAACACCAAAAAGGTTAGAAACGAGTACAAAATCAGCTACAGCGCAGGCTCATTTGATGAGCTTTATGAGGCCTTAAAAAGCTGGGTCGAAAAATAGCATATAACTCTTTACACATTCAAAATAATAAAATATAATAATCCAAAAATATAAATAGGGAGTGAGTATAAATGATAAATATTCTTTTACACGGTTGCAACGGCCGTATGGGCAGATTCATTACCACATACGCTGCCGAGAATGAGGACATGAGAATAGTAGCAGGCGTAGACCCATATACAGGAGTTCCAAACGAATATCCTGTGTATGCTTCCATAACAGAAGTTAAGGAAAAGGCTGACGTTATCATCGATTTTGGTACAGCGAGCGCTGTAGATGCGCTTCTTGACTTCGCTCTTGCAAATAACACCCCTGTTGTACTTTGTACCACAGGTCTTTCAGAAGAGCAGCTGTCAAAGGTAAATGAGGCAACAGGCAAGATCGCCATTCTTCGTTCTGCCAATATGTCTCTTGGAATTAACACACTTATCAGCATTCTTAAGACAGTATCAAAACCTCTTGCAGAAGCCGGTTTTGATATCGAGGTGCTTGAGATGCATCACAATCAGAAGCTTGACGCTCCGAGCGGAACAGCTATCGCTCTTGCAGAAGCCGCAAACGAAGCTCTTGATAATGAATACGAGTTTGTATATGACAGATCAGGAAGGCGCGAAAAGAGACCAAAGAAAGAGATCGGCATCAGCGCTATCCGCGGCGGCTCTATCGTAGGCGAGCACGACGTTATCTTTGCAGGAACCGATGAAGTCATCACCCTTCACCATTCCGCATACTCAAGAGCAGTCTTTGCCAAGGGCGCCCTTTCCGCAGCAAGATTCCTTGCCGGAAAACCTGCCGGAATGTACGGCATGAATGACGTAATAAACGCTTAATGCTTTCAAAAAATGGAGAGCCGGATTAATCCGACTCTCCAAAATTTATCACTTCGGATGTCTCGTCGCTAATAAACTCCGCATGAAGGATATTGATTTTGCCTTCAACGTCATAATTGAAATACACATCAACTAAACCAATAACATCCCAACTGCCGCCGGGACCGGCGATAAAATCTGAGGCAACCAGACAATTCTTCCCCTCGAAAGATGTAAGTTCCATACTCCCGATTCCCCAATCAAGGTCACAGCCGGCGCCTTCGTATCTACTGCTTCTTCCGCTAGAAAGCATGTCTATTGCTAATTCATATAGTTCGCTTTCATCCTTAAGTTCACTAAACTCTTCCTGCAATTTTTCGTAATGCTTTGTTACATCAACTGTTGCAGATCCATATCCTTCAAGATTTATCTCTAAGATACACTTTTCTTCTCCCCAGCTTACGTTTATAGGAAAACTGTTGTCTTCCTCATTCCTGTCATCATCTGTCCACCATTCTGTGTTTTCAAGCTCCTTCCATTCATCGTCCACATGTTTCATGACAACATATTGTGTTAACGATGCCGAATTAACATTAGGGTATACAAAGATAAGGATCTCGTTTTCGCCGTCTTCATCAAGATCGATAAAGTGTGGTTCAAATGAAGCTCGGGTATAGCAGTCAGTCTCATAAACAGACTCACCATTTACACATAATTCCCACCTAAAATACTTTGGAAGATCAGGGTTATCTTCTTCTGTATTAATGATCTCTTCAATACCATTCCCATCAAGATCACCCAAACTTATAGTTGATCTGATTCCCTTTTCTTTCTCAAATGAATTGCCATCAATTCTTCCCTCAACCTCTATAAATTCGTGTGTTTCATTGTCTTCATATATGTACCTGATGCGGCCTTCATCGTAAAAATCTTCCCTGCTGCTAAAACTGTATCTTGTTCTGTCTACATCCGCATCGTCTGCATCTTTGTATGCGTCTTCATTTGCCTTTATACTGTTAGCTATCTTTTCAAGTTCAGAAAACGACGTTTCTCCGGTTACACTGAAAATAGTGTCAACCCCATCTGACCATATCAAACTCGAAGGGAAGCCCTCTTCATACGACTCATAGTATTCTGCTGATATATTTCCAAGCTTAACTTTGTGAAGAGTTGTTTTTTCAGTATTATAAGACGTTGCTGCAGCGCCAATCTTATTGCAGATAAAAAACAAATCTTTTATCTCCCCATTTACCTCACTCGAGTACATAAGTATTAGTCCAAAATCCACATCCACATGCCTATACTTAAGTTCATAACCTTCCGGAACCCATGTGGGTTCATATATTAAAAATACGTCTTCATTTGAAATTGCTTCTTCGTTTCCCTGATATGT
>JAEEOQ010000135.1 GCA_016284355.1 Lachnospiraceae bacterium | reverse complement strand
CAGGTTGCAAGCCAGACCATGCAGAGCATGTACGTTACAAATGCGGTATGTACTATGCCTGTATACAGGCCGCTTGTAGCACTTGATAAGCAGGATATAGTTGAGATAAGCGAAAAGATCGGAACCTACGAGACATCGATCCTTCCTTATGAAGACTGCTGCACTATATTTGTGGCAAAACACCCGGTTACAAAGCCGGAACTTAAGACTATAGAGAGTTCTGAAAAGAAGCTTAATGAGGTAATAGATGACCTTATGGCAAAGGCTATAGAGTCAGACGAGATCATTACGGTTTAACTTTAGATAAAAAAAGGGGAAGAGTAAAAACTCTTCCCTTAAAAACTTAAAAAGTTTATTCAGCGATATATGGCTTTAATGCGGTGATAACTTTCTCTGCATCAGCGTCATTGTGGATATTAAGCTCGATAGGCTTGCTAAGATCGAGGCTGAAGATACCCATAATAGACTTAGCGTCGATAACATATCTGCCTGAAACCAGATCAAAATCTGAATCAAACTTTGTAACCTCATTAACAAAAGCTTTAACCTTGTCAATGGAGTTTAATGTGATCTTTACACTTTTCATGAAAATAATCCTCCTAATACATTGTTTTTGTAAAAATACTCTGTAGTTTTATCTTACCATTTATAAATATAAAGTCAATGTACAAAATATATAAATTTAGATAAAGGTTTTTGTTGAAAATATGGATAAAATAGTTAAAAAGGCGGCATTTTTGTCTCTTGGCTGTAAGGTAAATGCTTACGAGACGGAAGTTATACAAAAAAGCTTTGAAGATAAGGGCTTTGTTACGGTACCTTTCGACGAAAAAGCAGACGTATATGTGGTAAATACATGTACTGTTACAAACATAGCCGACAGAAAGTCCCGCCAGATGCTTCACAAAGCAAAAAAAGAAAATGAAGAAGCAATTGTCATAGCGGTAGGGTGTTACGTTCAGGCGCCACAGTGTACCCTTGAAACAGATGATGCTGTTGACATACTTGTTGGAAACAGCGAAAAGAGCAGAGTGTATGAAAAATACGAAGAGTATGTAAAGGCAAGAGAAGAAGGAAGAGAGTATCTTAAAAAACACCCAGAGGACACCCTTGCTGAGTACGAGCAGCTCTTTGTTACCACCGCAGGCGAGCGTACAAGAGCAAATATCAAGATACAGGACGGCTGCAATCAGTTTTGTACTTACTGCATTATTCCGTATGTAAGAGGCCGTATACGAAGCAGAAAACTTGACAATATTTTAAGCGAAGCAAAGACCCTTGCAGCAAACGGCTATAAAGAGATAGTCCTTACTGGTATACATGTTTCTTCTTACGGCAAGGATTTTGACTGCAGCGTAGGTCTTATAGATGTGCTTGAAGCCCTTGAAAATATTGATGGGATAGAGCGTATACGCCTTAGCTCCCTTGAACCAAGGGTAGTAACGGATGAATTTGCAAAAAGAGTAGCGGCTCTTAAGAAAGTCTGCCCGCATTTTCACCTTTCTCTTCAAAGCGGAAGCGCAGGCGTACTTAAGCGCATGAACCGTCACTACAGCCCTGACGAATACTACGAGGCGGTAGAGCGCCTTAGAAGTGTATATGACAGGCCGGCGATAACCACAGATATAATAGTAGGCTTTCCGGGGGAAACTGAAGAAGAGTTTTTAGAGACCTGCGAGTTTGCTAAAAAGTGCGGATTTTCAAAGATCCACATTTTCCCGTATTCTGTGCGTACAGGTACAAAGGCAGCGGCTATGGATGGTCAGCTTCCAGAAAAAGTAAAAAAAGAAAGAGCCGGAAGACTTGCGGGTATTGAGAAGACCTTAGGCGAAAAGTACCGCGAAAGCTTTGCGGGGCAGAGCGATGAGGTGCTTTTTGAAGAAGAGGTAAGCCTTGACGGAGAAACCTATATGACAGGTCACACCACCCGATATATCAAGGTTGCGGTTAAGACGGATATTGATATTTCAGGAAAAATTTATAAAATAAGTAGCCTAAAGCCTGCAAAAGGTGATATAATGGTAGGAGAGTGTGATTCATGAGCAAGTAGCGTAAGCGGATTGCGAATGAACGAGGTGCTTACAAATAGCGTAAGCGGATTGCGAATGTCCGAGGTGTTTACAAACAGTAAAATATAAATAATGTGGAGGCAAGATATGAACGATTTAGGAAATACTCAATTTTTCAGTGCACAGAAAGATACGGGTCTTCAGGTACGTGACGTTTTACGCGGCGTATATGCTGCTCTTAAAGAAAAAGGTTACAATCCTATAAATCAGATAGTCGGATATATTATGTCAGGTGATCCTACTTACATCACCAGCCACAACGGAGCTAGAAGTCTCATTATGAAGGTTGAAAGAGATGAACTTCTTGAAGAGCTTATGGAAAGCTACATCAGAACCAACATGTAGTTTGTTTTAACATGGTTTTAAGGAGAATATATGGCTGAGAAAGACGGCAAGATTATTTTTTATGATGAGGATGACAATCCTCAGGAGTTTTACGTTGTCGAGCAGACTATGATAGCAGGTGTCAACTACCTTCTTGTAGAAACAGACAGCGAAGACGAAGATGAGGCAGAGTGCCTTATTTTAAAAGAGAACAGTAAAGGCGAGGACGAAGACGCCTTATATGATATTGTTGAAGATGAAAACGAACTTGAGGCTATAGCGAAAGTCTTTGAGGGTATGCTCGAAGATACCGATATAGAGCTCAGGTAAAGATTAACGGAGGCTTTATTTAGTGAAGAAAAATTTAATTAAAGACGGAGCAGAGGCTAAGGGTCTAAGGATAATACCCCTCGGCGGACTTGAGCAGATCGGTATGAACATTACCGCTTTTGAGTACGAGGACAGTATTGTGGTTGTAGACTGCGGTATCTCATTCCCTGAAGACGATATGCTCGGAATCGACCTTGTCATTCCCGATGTAGATTATTTAAAGAAAAACATCGAGAAAGTCAAAGGTTTTGTTATCACGCACGGACATGAGGATCACATCGGTGCGCTTCCTTACGTGCTTAGAGACATAAACGTACCTGTTTATGCCACAAGACTTACAAATGCCATTATTGAAAGCAAGCTTAAAGAATTCGATATGTTAAAGACTACCAAGAGAAAGACCATCAAATACGGTCAGTCCATAAACCTTGGCTGTTTTCGTATCGAGTTTATAAGAACAAACCACTCTATTCAGGATGCCTGTGCCCTTGCTATTTATTCTCCTGCGGGCATTGTAGTACATACAGGCGATTTTAAAGTAGACTTTACTCCTGTATTTGGAGACACCATAGATTTACAGCGTCTTGGCGAGATTGGTAAAAAGGGCGTACTTGCCCTTATGTGCGACTCTACAAACGTACTTCGAAGCGGATTTACCATGTCTGAAAAGACTGTAGGCAAGACTTTCGATCAGATCTTTGCGGAAAATACAAAGCACAGGATCATCGTAGCCACATTTGCTTCAAATGTAGACAGAGTACAGCAGATCATTAACTCAGCAGAAAAGTACGGCCGTAAGGTAGTTATCGAAGGCCGTTCCATGATAAACATCGTATCCATAGCCATAGAGCTTGGCTACATTACCGTTAAAGACGGCACTCTTATCGATATCGAGAGAGTAAAGAGCTATAAGGATGAGCAGATCACCCTTATCACTACAGGAAGCCAGGGAGAGGACATGGCAGCTCTTTCCCGTATAGCGGCATCCTTACATAAAAAGATAAGCATCAAACCGGGAGACACTATCATACTTAGTTCTTCGCCTATCCCGGGAAATGAAAAGTCGGTATCACGTATTATAAACGAGCTTACCATGAAGGGAGCAAAGGTTATCTTCCAGGATACTCACGTATCCGGTCATGCTTCTCAGGAAGATATCAAGCTTATCTACTCCCTTGTAAGACCAAAGTATGCCATACCTGTACACGGTGAGTACAGACACCTTGCAAGACATGCAGAGCTTGCACAGGAGATGGGTATACCAAAGGAAAACACTTTTGTACTTACCTCAGGTGATGTGCTTGAGATAAGCGAAGAAAAGGCAGCAGTGGTTGACCATGTTACAAGCCGCGGTATCTATGTAGACGGACTTGGGGTTGGAGACGTTGGAAACATTGTCTTACGTGACCGTCAGGTACTTTCTGAAAACGGACTTATAATCGTGGTCCTTACTATGGAAAAGGCATCAGGGCAGGTTATTGCAGGTCCTGATATCATATCAAGAGGTTTTGTTTACGTAAGAGAGTCGGGAGACCTTATGGACGACTCTAAGGCAGTTTGCTGGGATGCTCTTGACAAGTGCAGCGCAGCCGGCGTAACAGACTGGAACAAGATCAAAAATGTGATAAGAGACGATCTTGGAGACTACATCTGGAAGACAACCAAGAGAAATCCTATGATCTTACCTATCATAATGGAAGTATAAACAATCGGAGGTTATAAACTTGGCCGGAAAAAATCAGGGTACGAAGGTGGTGCTTTCACTTACCAGCACCATTCTTCACCTTATGCTTACAATCCTTTTTTATATTGTCGTGGTGATATTTATCGTAAACGGCAGCAGACTTGCTTACAAATACTCTTACCAGATATTCGGTTCCGTATCAGTAAGCGAGGGCTCGGGTAAAGACTACGGGCTTAAGATATCTGAAGGCGAATCCACTATGAACGTTGCCACAAAGCTTGAGCAAAACGGTATCATATTAAACCGCTTTACATTTTACATAAGAGCAAAGCTTACAAAGCAAAACATTCTCCCTGGTACCTATACGGTCAATTCCTCTATGGACTACGACGGAATATTTAAAGTCATAGCCGCGGGCAATAAGGGCGATACGGGAGAGTAAGCAGTGGTTAGTAAAGAAAGAGCAGAAGGGTACTTTGAATCTTTGTTTACGGATCTGCCGGCAGAGCTGTCTGCCTTAGAGAGCGCAGCTCTTGCAGAAGAAGTACCTATAATACGAAAAGAATCGCAGAATGTTTTGAGATTTTTTCTTGAAATGAAAGAGCCTTCGCGTGTTCTGGAAGTCGGAACCGCCGTAGGCTTTTCGGCGTTATTTATGAGATACTTTGCGCCGGGTGCCAAGATCGACACCATAGAAAAGGTTGAGATGCGCCTTGTCCGCGCCAGAGAGAATCTTAAAAGCGAGATAGATGCGGGAAACATCCGCCTTCTTGAAGGGGATGCTGATGATATATTAAAGGAGCTTGCAGTAAAAGAAGAAGGCGCATACGACCTTATCTTTATGGACGCTGCCAAGGCCCAGTATATGAATTTTTTACCGAGCGTTATGAAGTGCCTTAAAAAAGGCGGTCTTTTAATATCAGACAATATCTTGCATGACGGAGACATCTTAGAAAGCAGGTACGCCGTAGAGCGGCGTGACCGCACCATACACGCAAGGATGCGTGAATACTTATACGAGATAACTCATAGAGAGGATCTATATACAATGCTTCTTACGGAAGGCGATGGCATGTCCGTAAGTGTTAAGAAATAACGGAGGATTTATATGAGAGAGAGAAAACCGGAGTTACTTATACCGGCAAGTTCCCTTGAGGTTTTAAAGTGCGCTGTAAATTACGGCGCTGACGCTGTCTATATAGGCGGCGATATGTACGGCCTTAGAGCTAAAGCAAAGAATTTTAGCAAAGAGGATATGGCAGAGGGCATCAGATATGCCCATGAGCGCGGTAAAAAGGTATACGTTACGGCAAATATCACAGCCCACAACTACGACCTAAATGGCATCAGAGAGTATTTTAAAGAGCTAAAAGAGATAGGGCCTGATGCCCTTATTATCTCAGACCCGGGCGTATTTGACATAGCTAAAGAGGTTTGCCCCGAGATAGACGTACACATCTCAACCCAGGCAAACAACGTTAACTACGGCGATTACCTTTTCTGGAAGAGACAGGGCGCCACAAGAGTAGTTACCGCAAGAGAACTTTCAATGAAAGAGATAAAAGAGATAAGAGAGCATATTCCTGACGATCTTGAGATAGAGACCTTTGTACACGGTGCTATGTGTATCTCTTACTCAGGTCGCTGCCTTCTTTCAAATTATTTTACGGGGCGCGACGCAAACCTTGGAGCCTGCACCCACCCTTGCAGATGGAAGTATTACATAACAGAAGAGAACAGACCGGGCGAGTACCTTCCTGTATTTGAAAATGACAGAGGAACCTATATATTTAACAGCAAGGACCTTTGTATGATAGACCACATCCCTGATATAGTGGATGCCGGTATCGATTCCCTTAAGATAGAAGGGCGCATGAAGACAGCGCTTTACGTTGCAAATGTGGCAAAGACCTACAGACAGGCTATAGATGATTTCTTTGAAGACATACTTCTTTATACAGACAATATTCCAAAGTATAAAGAGCAGATAGCAAAGTGTACCTACAGGCAGTTTACCACAGGCTTCTTTTACGGAAAGCCGAGCGAAGAGGCACAGATCTACGACAGCAACACATACGTAACCGAGTATGTTTACCTTGGGCTTGTAAATGAGGTAACACCTGATGGCCTTGCGGTAATAGAGCAGCGCAACAAGTTTTCCGTAGGCGATACCATAGAGCTTATGAAGCCTAAGGGAGATGACGAGGAGGTAAAAGTCCTTGCCATGTACGATGAGGAAGGCAATGAGATAGAGTCCTGCCCTCATCCGCAGCAAAAGATACTCCTTAAGCTTGACAAGGAAGTAAGCGTTATGGACCTTTTAAGAGTAAAGGGTTCAAGATAAAAAAAGTAGGTTAAAGGCAGTTTAGTGCTTTAAAGCGGTCTTTACAACACAGATACGTAATGTTATCATTAAAATAAGAGTTTTGTAACCAAAAATAAAAGAGGTAAATATAATGGATTATAGAGAAACATACAAACAGTGGTGCACAGATACATTTTTTGATGAGGCTACAAGAGCCGAGCTTAGCGCACTTACAGATGAAAATGAGATCAAAGACAGATTTTACAAGGACCTTGAGTTTGGTACAGGCGGACTTCGCGGTGTTATAGGTGCAGGTACAAACAGAATGAACCTTTACACTGTAGGAAGAGCTACGCAAGGGTTAGCTGATTATATCATCGCAAAAGGCGGACAGAATAAGGGCGTTGCCATCGCATACGATTCACGCCACATGTCTCCTGAGTTCTCAGAAGCAGCAGCTCTTTGCCTTGCGGCAAACGGCATTAAGGCTTACAGATTTGAGTCACTTCGTCCGACTCCCGAGCTTAGCTTTGCCCTTCGTACACTTGGCTGTATTGCAGGTATAGTAGTTACCGCAAGCCACAACCCGCCTCAGTACAATGGTTACAAGGTATACTGGGAAGACGGCGCGCAGGTTACAGCACCTTATGACAAAGAGATAATCGAAAAGGCTAATTCTACTCCGTTTACAGCTATCAAGACTATGGACAGAAGCGAAGCTGAAAAAGCAGGCCTTTTTGTTACCATCGGCAAAGATATCGATGACAAATACATGGAGGCTTTAAAAAAGCAGATCCTTAATGCTGACCTTGACAGAGAGTATGGCAAGAAGCTTAAGATCGTCTACAGTCCGTTCCACGGAACAGGTAATGTGCCTGTCAGACGTATCCTTTCTGAGATCGGCTTTGAAAACGTATACGTGGTACCTGAGCAGGAGCTTCCTGATGGTGATTTTACCACACTTGACTACCCTAACCCTGAAGATAAAAAGGCATTTAAGCTTGCCCTTGAGCTTGCAAAAGAGAAGGATGCGGATCTTGTACTTGCTACAGACCCTGATGCAGACCGTCTCGGTGTATACGCAAAAGATTCAAAGACCGGCGAGTATATGTGCTTTACGGGAAATATGAGCGGTATGCTTATATGTGAATATATCTTAAGCCAGAGAAAGGAAAGAGGTCTTCTTAAGGACGATTCCGCTCTTATAAGCACCATCGTTTCCACCAATATGGCTGAAAAGATCGCAAACTACTACGGTCTTAAGTTTATCGAGGTTCTTACCGGATTTAAGTATATCGGAGAGCAGATAAAGATCTTCGAGCAGACAGGTAAGGGAACCTACGAATTTGGCTTTGAAGAGAGCTACGGATGCCTTGTAGGTACCCACGCAAGAGATAAAGATGCGGTAGTTGCAGTTATGATGCTTTGCGAGGCAGCAGCTTACTACGCAAGCAAGAATATGACACTCTGGGATCAGATGATAGCTATGTATGAAAAGTACGGCTATTTCAAAGAAGGTCTCTACACTATGACTATCCCGGGGGTTGACGGAGCAGAAAAGATCGCTGCCATTATGGATAAGCTTAGAAAAGATGCTCCAAAGGAACTTGGCGGCCTTAAGGTTGTTAAGTCAAGAGACTACGCGGAAGGCTACAACGGACTTCCAAAGAGTAACGTACTTTACTTTGATCTTGAAGATGATGCGTGGTTCTGCGTTAGACCTTCAGGAACAGAGCCAAAGATCAAATTTTATGCAGGTATAAAGGGCAGCAGCATGGAAGATGCAGACAGCCTTCTTAATAAATTACTTAAAGGACTTGAGCAGTTAGCTTAATATAGAGGCTTACTTAAAAAATTACTTTAAGGAGAGACTTGCTTATGAAACTTACTTTTATCGGCGCAGACCACGAAGTTACGGGTAGTGCACATTTACTTACGGCATGCGGTAAAAATATCCTTATCGACTGCGGTATGGAGCAGGGAAACGACACCTTTGTCAATGCGGAATTTCCTATCCCTGAGTCTCAGATCGATTATGTGCTCCTTACACACGCACACATCGACCACTCAGGTATGATACCAAGGCTTTATGTAAAGGGATTTCGCGGTGAGATCTGGGCTACCAAGGCCACATGCGACCTTGCAAACATTATGCTTCGCGACTCCGCCCACATTCAGGAATTCGAGGCTGAGTGGAGAAACCGTAAGGCAAAAAGAGCAGGACTTGAGCCATACACCCCGATTTATTCTCTTACAGATGTAGAGGGAGTACTTACTCATTTTAAGAGTTTTGAGTACGGCAAAAAGTTTGAGCTTTGCGAAGGGGTAGAAGTAAGATTTACAGATATAGGACATCTGCTTGGCAGTGCCAGCATAGAAGTCTTTGTTAAAGAACCTCGAAGAAGAAAGAAATGTATCGTATTTTCGGGAGATATCGGAAATACGGACCAGCCGCTTATAAAGGACCCTGTATATACGGAAAAAGCAGACTACGTTGTTATGGAATCTACCTACGGCGACAGAAGCCACGGAGAAAAGCCAGACTACGTAAAACAGCTTACGCAGATAATACAGCGCACCTTTGACAGGGGCGGAAATGTGGTTATTCCTTCCTTTGCCGTTGGAAGAACCCAGGAACTCCTTTATTTTATCAGGATCATAAAAGAGAAAAACCTCATAGAAAGACATGCTGACTTTGAGGTTTATATAGACAGCCCACTTGCCGTAGAGGCAACGACTGTATTTAATAAAAACATTGAAGACTGCTTTGATGAGGAAGCCCTTGCACTTGTAGAGGCAGGCATAAACCCTATCGCATTTCCGGGGCTTAAAAAAGCAGTTACAAGCGATGAGTCAAGAGCCATAAACTTTGACACAAAGCCAAAGATCATAATTTCGGCATCGGGTATGTGCGAGGCCGGACGAATCCGCCACCACTTAAAGCACAACCTTTGGAGACAGGAATGTACCATAGTGTTTGTAGGCTATCAGGCTTACGGCACCCTAGGCCGCTCCCTTCTTGACGGAGTAAAAGAGGTCAATCTCTTCGGCGAGACTATCGATGTAAGAGCAGACATCATTACTCTTGAGGGTATAAGCGGACATGCCGATGTAAACGGCCTTAAGAAGTGGATACATGCATTTAATCCGTATCCGCGCAAGGTATTTGTGGTACACGGCGAAGACAAGGTCTGCGAGAACTTTACCGCAAGCCTTGACGAAGAAGGGTATAACGCAGAAGCCCCTTACTCAGGCTCCGTATTTAATATGGATGATGATTCCTGGGCAGTTAAGGCAGAGCCTATACCTGTAGAGCAAAGGCCTATTGTCTCTGAGGGAGGAAGAAGGGCAAGAGAGATCTTTGAGAGACTTATGGCTGCAGGACAGCGTTTGCTTACCGTTATCTCACACAACAAAGGCGGTACAAACAAAGATCTTGCAAAATTTACCGATCAGATCAATTCCCTTTGTGATAAATGGGATAGATAATATATGAGGATATAAGAGATTAAAAGAGGTTAGAAAATGGATCAGGATATTGATATCAGGCAAAGGATGGAGAGACTTGAGACCATCTCCTACAAAGACTCGCTTACAGGGCTTTGGAACAGGAATTATCTTGTGGAGAACATAAATGAGTATCTGCATGACAGAAGAGCAGGCGGAACACTCTTTATGGTAGATCTTGATAATTTTAAGCTTGTAAACGACACTTACGGACACATCCTTGGAGACGAGCTGCTTAAAAATATCGGCAATTACCTTACGGAATCGGTACGTGAGGGCGATATCGTGGCAAGGCTCGGGGGAGACGAATTTGTGGTCTTCCTTAAGGGGAACCTTGATGATGCGTCTATAGAAAAAAGAGCTATGGCCATAATCGAAGCGGTAGACAAAAGCATCGAAAAGATGGGGCTTGAATGCCAGGTTACCGCTTCAGTTGGCGTTGCAAGCGTCTCCAAAAAGAGGAGAGACTTTATGTCTCTTTATGAGGAGGCGGATAAAGCGCTCTACCTTGTAAAGCGTAACGGAAAGAACGGCTATTATTTGTATTCGGACTCAGGAAGACCTGAGGATTACGTATTTGCAAAGACAAATGAAAAGCCGGACATTAACGTACTTAAGAGGTTTATTACGGAGAGGGATAAACCAAAAGGCGCTTTTAATGTGGAATATGACTCATTTAAGAGGATATACCAGTTTATGTCAAGGTACATCGGCAGAGCGGGTAATGATGCGCGAATAGTGCTTTTTACCCTGGTAGATGGCAAGGGGAGAAGTGCCTTCTCCGATACCGATGTGATGTTTACTCTTGAAAGGATCATAAAAGATTCTTTAAGAGTGGGAGACGTAGCCACAAACTACAGCAGCTCCCAGTTTCTTGTATTGCTTATGGATGTGGGGAAAGACAATGCACTTGGTGTCGCAAAGAGAGTATGCGACAGATTTGCCGATGAGACAAAAGGTTTAAATTTTACTCTCAAATACGATACAGATACTATTAAGTAGCAGGGAGGAATAAAAGTTGTATAAGATAATTAATAAGAGACAACTTTCTGAAAGCATTTTTTACATGGAGGTAGAGGCTAAGAGGGTAGCTGATTCCTGCCTTCCCGGTCAGTTTGTTATAGTAAAGACCGGCAAAGAGGGCGAAAGAATACCGCTTACGATCTGTGACTACGATAGAGAGCGCGGAACAGTAACCATTGTATTTCAGGCAGTTGGCGTTTCAACCATCAAGATGAGCAGGCTAGAAGAAGGAGACGGTTTTACGGATTTTGTGGGTCCGCTTGGACGGCCGTCTGAGCTTTGCGCTGACATTAACAACGCAAAGGGCAAGAAGATCCTGTTTATCGCAGGCGGTGTGGGAACCGCTCCTGTGTATCCGCAGGTAAAATTCCTTAAAGAAGCGGGAATAGACGCAGATGTTATAATCGGCGCCAGAAATAAAGAACTTATCATCCTTGAAGACGAGATGAAGAAAGTTGCTGCAAATGTATATGTGGCAACAGATGACGGATCTTACGGATTTAAGGGAAATGTAAACGATAGATTAAAAGACCTTAAGGCAAACGGGGCAGAGTATGACCTTGTGGTAGCCATAGGTCCTATCATCATGATGAAATTTGTGTGCCTTCTTACAAAGGAGCTTAATATCCCTACCATAGTTTCCATGAACCCTATTATGGTAGACGGTACAGGTATGTGCGGCGCCTGCAGATTACTTGTGGGCGGAAAAGTACAGTTTGCCTGTGTAGACGGCCCTGAGTTTGACGGCCACCTTGTAGATTTTGATCAGGCTATGAAGAGAGCCGCTATCTACAAAACAGAAGAGGGAAGAGCAAAACTTGCTCTTTTAGAGGGAGATACGCACCACGGCGGATGCGGAAATTGTAATTAATATAAGATAAGAGGTTAGATATAATGGATAATATGACTAGAATTCCTGTAAGAGAGCAGGAACCAAGCGTGCGCGCCCGCAATTTTGACGAGGTGTGTCTTGGATATAATTTAGAAGAAGCAACAGCAGAGGCAGCGAGATGTTTAAACTGCAAGAACCCTAAGTGTGTAACGGGCTGCCCTGTTAATATCGATATTCCCGGCTTTATCTCAAAGGTAAAAGAAGGAGATATAAAAGAAGCCTATAACGTAATCAGCAAGTATTCAGCCCTTCCTGCAGTATGCGGAAGAGTATGTCCGCAGGAGAGTCAGTGCGAAGCACAGTGTGTACGCGGAATAAAGGGCGATGCGGTATCTATAGGAAAGCTTGAAAGATTTGTAGCTGATTCCGCTAAAGAAGCAGGCATCAAGCCTCAGGGCGCAGATAAGAAAAACGGCAAGAAAGTAGCCGTAATTGGTTCAGGCCCTGCAGGTCTTACATGTGCCGGAGACCTTGCAAAGGCAGGATGTGACGTTACCATATTTGAGGCACTTCACGAGGCAGGCGGCGTACTTGTATACGGTATTCCTGAGTTCCGTCTTCCAAAGGAGCGCGTAGTTAAAGCAGAGATTGAAAACGTTAAGTCACTTGGCGTTAAGATAGAGACAAACTGTATAGTAGGCAAGTCGGTAACTATCGACGAGCTTATGGAAAAAGAAGGATTTGATGCCGTATTTATCGGCTCCGGCGCAGGCCTTCCTAAATTTATGGGAATACCGGGCGAGAGCGCAAACGGCGTATTTTCAGCAAATGAGTACCTTACAAGAAGTAATCTTATGAAGGCATTTTCAGATGATTACGATACTCCTATTTACTACGGCAAGAAAGTAGCTGTAGTAGGCGGCGGAAACGTAGCTATGGATGCTGCAAGAACCGCATTAAGACTTGGGGCCGAGGTACATATCGTATATCGAAGAAGCGAAGAAGAGCTTCCTGCAAGAGTAGAAGAAGTTCACCACGCAAAGCAGGAGGGTATCATTTTTAACCTTCTTACAAACCCTGTAGAGATCCTTGAAGACGAAAAGGGTTATGTATGCGGAATTAAGTGCATTAAGTGCGAACTTGGCGAGCCTGATGCTAGCGGCAGAAGAAGCCCTGTGGAGGTTCCCGGAAGCGAGTTTGTTATGGACGTAGATACTGTTATCATGAGCCTTGGAACAAGCCCTAATCCGCTTATTTCTTCTACTACAGAAGGTCTTGAGGTAAGCAGACGCGGCTGCCTTGTGGCAGATGAAGCCGGCGCTACCACAAAGAAGGGTGTATTTGCAGGCGGAGATGCGGTAACAGGTGCCGCAACCGTAATCCTTGCCATGGGAGCAGGAAAGACCGCTGCAAAGGCTATCTTGGAATATTTAGGTGTTTAAAGATATAATTTTTGGGGGATCGGTATGCAGGACTACATTTATCTTATAATAATAGGTGTGCTGTTTATCTTAAGCTGTGCTCTTGCAGGAAGCAGAGCAAAAGCTGTCAGGGAAAAGAAGGCAAAGGCAAAAGAGCTTGAAGATTCCCTTCTTAACCTTGACGCTGTATACAGCGAAGTAAACACCACCCAGGAAGAATTAAACGCGAAATACCGCGAGCTTAAAGACTCCGAAGCTAAGATAAAGAAGCTTGCATACGAAGATTCTCTTACAGGCCTTCCAAACAAGGCCGCATTTATGGAGGTCCTTGGTTCTGCCCTTTCAACGCTTAGAAAGAACGAAAACATAGCCGTTATGCATCTTGATCTTGATGATTTTAAAGAGATTAACGGCATGTGGGGCGAGCCCCTTGGCGACGAGCTGATACTTGATATCAGCCACCGCCTTAAGAGTAACCTTGATGAAAACGATTATCTTGCAAGGAGCGGAAGTGACGAATTTTATATCCTTACGCAAAATATAGAGGATATAGACGCCTACGAAGAAAGGGTAAAGAAGGTTCAAAATACCTTCAGATTCCCTTTTATGCTCTCTGTAAATGAATTTGTTATTACCGTAAGTATAGGCGTTGCAGTGGCTCCCCGCGACGGAAAGAGCGTTGCCACTATGCTTAAACACTCTGACTCTGCTCTTGCCGAGGCAAAGTGGCTTGGAAAGAATACTTACTGCTATTATACAGAGGTAATAGCGCAAAAAGAGATAGAAGAGCTGGAGCTTAAGAGCGAGCTTACCACCGCCATCTCTGAAGGTACCTTCTTTATGGAGTATCAGACCGTAAATGAGGTGCAAAGCGGTGATCTTCGCGCTCTTAGAGTTTCGCTTAAATGGGACAGAAAAGAAAAGGGTATCTGGAACGCCGGCAAGTTTACGGGCTTTGCAGAGCGTTCGGGGCAGATAATCCCTATCGGTGAGTATGTGCTTGCAGGGTGCTGCGATGAGATAAAAAGAAGGGAAGAGGCAGGGGAGCCTAAGGTTCCTATTATCCTTCCTATTACAAGAAGGCAGTTTATCAATCAGAATTTTGAATCCGCAGTACTTACAATACTCGAAGAAAAGAAGGTAGACATAAGCAGTTTTATATTTGAGGTAGACGAGAAACTGCTTATAAAGACTTATGAGGATTACAGGTTCCTTATGAATGAGCTTGCGGCGTCAGGTTTCAGGTTCAGGCTCGGCAATTTTGGTGCCGGCATGATGAGTATCCGCGCCGTACGTGAGCTTCCTGTAAATATAGTAGCTGTTTCCTACAGAAGCATATTTGCAGACCACGACCCTGAAGAGGGCGAAAGGATGTTAAAGCTTATTACAACAGTTATAGACAAGATGGGCAGGGAAGTTGTAATAGCAAACGTTCCGGAAGGAGAAGAGGAGAAAGTAGCAAGCCTCGGATTTAAGTATGTTCAGGGAAATCTAAAGGATAACTGATACTTTGGATTTTTAATTATAAAATGTAAAGGAGAGAGTTTATGAAGCAAAAACATTTACTCAAAACAAACAGGTTACTTCTTATTGTTCACTCGATCACGTTTTTCTTTGGTACGGTTGGCCTTATTACACAGCTTACACTTGCTGTCGACATGCCAAAAGCTAATTCGCTCATTCCTTTAATACTTAATATCCTGGTATTTCTGGGCGGCTTCTTTGTATACGGCAAGGGCAAATATACCGACAACTACGCCTGGTATGTGGGCTGTGGCTACACGCTTGTTTATGCGTTTATGCTCCTTATGAGCACAAGCGCCTTAGCATATCCGTATCTTATTCCTATAATTATGGTACTTGTTATGCTGATGAATAAAAAGCGCGTTGTGGTAGTAAGCGTTGCCTATATCATCATCAATGTCATAAGATGTGTTATCACTGTGGCGACGGCTGCAGACCCGAGCACCGCATCAGAGAGCGTTATGCTTGAGATGATAGTCTCAGTTCTTGTTGTTATCGCTTCTCTTACAGGAGTTAAACTTCTTACAGAATTCTTTGAGAATTCCTTTAAAGAGGTTAATGATGCTCTTGAAAAGAGTACGGAAGCTACAGGAACTCTTCATAAGATCGCAGAACATGTTGATACTGAGACTGCTTCCGCGGTAGAAGATATAGAGAACACAAGAAAGCTTTCAGAGACATCATACCAGACCATGAACGCCATTGCAGACGGTGTTCAGACTATAGTTGATGCCATAGCAGACCAGAAGAGCCAGACAGAAAATATTCAGGGCGCCATCGACGATACACATAAGCGTACCGAAGAGATCGTTGCTCTTATGAAAGAAATGGAAAAGTCACTTGGCGAAGGTATCGAAGGCGTAGATAAGCTTCTTGATACTGTAAAGAACGGTATCGAAGCTACCCACGATATGGAGCTTGCAGCAAAGGCTCTTACCGACAAGACTCAGAGCGTAAGAGGCGTTGTAGACGTTATCGTAAGTATTTCAAGTAAGACAAACCTTCTTGCTCTTAACGCATCTATAGAGGCAGCAAGAGCAGGGGAGGCCGGCCGCGGATTTGCGGTAGTTGCAGATGAGATCAGAGTCCTTTCAGAGCAGACCCGTACAGAGACTGAAAACATCAGCGCTATACTTAATGAACTTGTAGAGTATGCAGGTAATGTATCAGAGAAGGTTCAGGAAAACGTTGCACTTTCAGATACAGAGAACGAGCTTGCAAGCGGAGCAAGAGAGCAGTTTGACAGCATTCAGAGCCAGACCGGTATTCTTGCAACCAATATTGCGGAGATGGGAAGCAAGGTTAACAGCCTTCGCGATGCCAACGAAAAGATCGTTGATTCCGTATCTACTCTTTCTTCAAGCTCAGAAGAGATCAATGCCAGCGTTGATTCTGCCGTAAATGCTTCTGCAGAAAATGTTGAGTTAGTCGGAAAAGTCGGCAAAGTCATTGAAGACATTGCAAAGAACGTCAAGGAATTAAATAAATAAAAAAAGAAACATTTGTTCTTGATTTTTGGAATGAAATCTGCTATACTGTCTGACAGTGTGGCAGATTTTTTCGTAAGAAAAGATCTAATCTGTTATGATAGTCTTGCAAATATCATAATGGTCTATATTCTTCGAGTCCGTATGTGTACTCCTTTTACAGGAGGAATTATGGATTTTAATTTATTTACAGCAAACGTATTAGAAAAGATCAAAGAGGTTTTACCTGAGTGCGACGCAAAGTTAAGGCAGGTCGTTAAGGCAAATGACATTATTTGCACGGGTATTTTGCTCTTTGAAAAGGAAAAAGAGGAAGAGAAAGATGCAGATAAAATGATCGGCATCACTATTTACCTTGAGGAGTACTTTGACAAATTTAAAAATGGAAAGATGAGCCTTGAGGAAGCGGCAGAGAGCGTGGCAAGGCTTTATAAGAGCCACCTTAAAGATAAGGCGACCTTTAACCTTGACCTTTCCTTTGAGAGCGTAAAAGACCGTATTATTTTTTCTCTTCTAAACAAAGAGAAAAACGAGGGGTATCTTAAAGACGCGCTAAGAGAAGACTATCTTGACCTTACCCTTTGCTACCGCGTACTTGCAAGGGAAGAAAGGAAAAACGACATAACAAGCTTTTTGCTTCCGCTTGCAGCGTTTAACAGCTGGGGGGTAGAACTTAGCAAGATAAGGGAAGTTGCCATAGAAAATATGAAGCGCTTATTCCCTGCGGAGCTTAAGAACCTTAAAGACGTGATCCGTATTCCTAAAGAGGCGCTTGACAGCGGAGTGTTTACGCATTTTTACGTGCTTACAAACCGCCTTGCAAACCTTGGGGCTTCCGCCCTTCTTTACGAAGGGGAGCTTGGCGGCATTGCGGCTATAACAGGCTGTAATCTTTACCTTATACCCTCAAGTGTGCATGAGATCCTTATTGTGCCTGAGAACTGTAATGTTTTGCCTTGTACTGTTCGCGACATGATAAAAGAGGTGAATGAAAACTGCGTAGATCCTGAAGATTTTCTTTCAGACACGCTTTATATGTATGAGAAGGAAAGCGGCAATATAAAGATAGTTTAAAGAAGGTAAAGTGTTTGTTTCATCTGTTTACAAAATAGCGCAGGTGGCTTACAATCTATACATAAAGCAGACAAAAGGGAAGCATTATGAGAGATGAGATAATAAGCGCGCTTAGCGTTATAACAGAAGAAGAGAGAGCTATCCTTGCGGGTACCGGCGGCATTGATAAAAGCAGATATGCAGCGGCAGGCGATATGGTGGTAGATGCAAAAAGGCTTCTTGAAAGAGGACGCCTTATACAGATACGCCCTCATACAAGGTTTGCCTACTTTCCAAAGCACAGACATAACTATATCGAGCTGATCTATATGTGTAAAGGGGAGACAACCCATGTTATAGACGGCAACCGCATAGAGCTTAAAGAAGGGGAGATCCTTATCTTAAACCGAAACGCGGTGCAGGAAATAGAGCGTGCGGGGAAAGATGATATAGCGGTAAACTTTATTATTTTGCCTCAGTTTTTTGATAAGGTGTTTGACATACTGGGAGAAGAAAACTCGCAGTTTCGGTCTTTCCTTATAGAGTGCCTGCTTTCAGGCAAGGCGGGGCGTGAAAGCTACCTGTACTATAAGGTCAGTGATGCAGCGCCTGTACAAAATCTTATAGAAAACATGCTGCTTTCCATGATAGGCGAAGACCACATAAGCCGCTATATGATACAGGTTACTATGGGGCTTTTATTCCTTAATCTTATGAACTATACAGACAGGCTCTTTGTAGGGGGAAACGACCCTGACAAGGAGCTTGCCATCAGCATACTCAAATATATAGATGAGCACTACAAAGACGGGTCCCTTGCGGGTCTTGCAAGTGAACTTTCTTACGATCTTGCCTTCCTTAGCAAGCGTATAAAGGCTCTTTGCGGCGAAAACTTCCGCGACCTTGTAAAGAACAAGCGTCTTTCAAGGGCGGAGTTTTTGCTTCGTACCACAGATATGCCGGTAGCAGATATAGCGGAGACTGTAGGGTATGAGAACAAGAGCTTCTTTTACAGGGCATTTAAGGAAGGGTACGGTAAGTCACCGGCGGAGTACAGGAGAAAAGAGAAAAAATAAAAATATTAAAAGAAAGGACATAATAGGATATTTTCTGTTGACATGGTATATATCATGATATATACTAATTATATAAGACGGGAGGTGCTTATTATGATGACAGCAAAATTGTTTGAAAATGGAAGAAGTCAGGCGGTAAGACTTCCTAAAGAGTACCGCTTTGACGCAGATGAAGTGATGATAAACAAAATAGGTGATGTGGTATTTCTTATGCCTAAAACTACAGGCTGGGATGCTTTAAAGACCGCTCTTGATATGTTCTCAGAAGACTTTATGGCAGAGGGCAGAGCGCCCCAGGGAGAGCAGGTGCGAGAGTCTTTATGAAATATATGCTTGATACAAATATTTGTATATATATTATCAAAAAGAATCAGGGCGTGCTTAAGAGGCTTATGCAGCTAAAGCCGGAAGATATATGTATTTCTTCCGTTACTTTTGCCGAGCTTACTTACGGCGTAGAAAAAAGCAGCGAACGGAAGAGAAATGCGTTGCCGCTAGCTATGTTTTTATCCGGTATCGAGGTTGTAAGCTTTGACTCTGCAGCT